>JBFJMD010000027.1:0-12455 GCA_041634115.1 Thermoanaerobaculia bacterium
CCGAGCTGAGCCAGCTCTGCCGGCTGCAGGGGCTCGAGGCCGCGAAGGCGCTGCCCGGATCGCCGATCCTCTTCTTGAACACCCATCCGAGCGAGATGGAGAGCAGCGGCGACTTCGTGCGGGCGCTCGCGCGGATCCCGGCGCGCCCCGCCGGGCGCCTGGTGGTGGAGATCCACGAGGCCGCGGTCACCGACGTCGAGGGCCTCGGCGAGATCTGCACGGCGCTGCGCGAGATGGGCATCGACCTGGCCTTCGACGACTTCGGCACCGGCCAGTCGCGGCTGATGGAGATCGCCGAAGTGCCGCCGAAGTACGTCAAGTTCGACATGGGCTTCGTCCGCGGCCTGCACGAGGCCTCGGAGCGGCGGCGGCGGCTGCTCGGCGACCTGGTGCGGATGACGATCGCGATGGCCGTCACGCCGATCGCCGAAGGGGTGGAGAGCCGAGAGGAGGTCGAGGCCTGCCGCAAGGTTGGCTTCGAGTACGCCCAGGGCTTTTTCCTCGGCGTGCCGCTGGCGGTCGAGGAGCTCGGCGCTCCCGGCTGAGCCGCTGCCCCGGGCCGACGCCGGCCCCGGCGAGCGGGCCGGGTATCGAGCGATGCGCATGGGTCGATGCCCGGCGGGCATCTTTCCCGGGAAATCTTCCCCGGCGGCCCCGCCGCCGGCATCCGGCGAGCTCCGACCGACCCGTCCAACCCTCTTGCTTCCAACGATTGGAGCCGCCTCCGGAATGCGGCACGCGGCTTGCCCTCTCCGTCGTCGCCAGCGGGCGAGAGGCGCCCGCGAGAGGGGAAGGAGGCGACGACATGACGGGCATGGACGGAACGGCGATGACGGGCGGCGGACCCCTCCCGGGTCTGCGCATCGAGCTCGACGGGCGGACCGGCTTCGAGGACCCCTGGGTGCCGATGCCGGCGACCCGGCGGCCGGCGCTGGGCGCCGCCACCGCCACCCACGTCGAGCGGATCGGCTACTACGCGGCGGCGCTGGCGCACGCGCTGGACTGGAGCGAGTGGTCGCTCGAAGAGATCCGCTTCGCCGCGAGCCTGCACGACATCGGCAAGATCGGGGTCTCGCTGGACATCCTCTCGAAGCCGGGCCGGCTCTCGCAGGGGGAGTTCGCGACCATGCGGCGGCACACCGAGATCGGGGCCGCGATCCTCTCGCGCTCGCGCCACCCGGTGATGCGGCTGGCCGCCGAGATCGCCCTCTGCCATCACGAGCGCTGGGACGGCGGCGGCTACCCCCACGGCCTCGCCGGCGAGCGCATCCCGATGAGCGCCCGCATCGTCGCGGTGGTGGACGTCTACGACGCGCTGCGCGACGACCGCGTCTACCGCTCGTCGCTGCCGCGCCCGCGGGTGCTCGAGATGATGCGCGGCGAGCGCGGCCGGCACTTCGATCCCGCGGTCCTCGACCGCTTCCTGGAGCTGGTCGAGCTGTTCGGCGACTTCGGCTCCGGCCGCTGGCCGCGGCCGGCCGGCTCTTCGCGTGGCGGCGACCGCTGGCCGCGATCGGCGGGCCGGAGCCGCGCCCCCGGCGCCGGCGGCGGCCGGGGCGAGGCCGACGGCCTGGCGGGCTTCGAGGCCGCACTGCGGCTCGGCGCGCGGGGCCTGCTGGCGGCCGAAGGGCTCTGATCCGGCGCTCAGCCGGGAGGCTGGCGGCGGCGCTCGAGGTCGATCCGCTTCATCTCCTCGAGCTGGCCGGTGAGCTTGTCGATGCGCTCCTGCAGCTCGGCGGCGCGGCCCCGCAGCCGGCGGGTCTCGCGGTCGCCGCTCGAAGTCTCGAGGCGCAGCCGCTCGAGCTCGACCCCGAGGGCGAGGACGGCGGCCGCCGACGACCGGTAGCGGCTCTTCGGGTAGTCGTCGATCAGCCGCCGCAGGAGCTCGGCCGAGCGCGCGGGGTCGTGGACGGCGCTGGCCGGGGAGGCGTAGACCAGGGCGAGCTGGAAAATCACGAGGTCGGTCGAGCCGCCGGCGAGCCGGTCTTCGAAGGCCGCCGCGGCCGCGGCGTCGTCGCCCGCCCGCCAGAGCGCCTCGGCCCGCTTGGCGGCGCCGCCGGGCACGATCGGGGCCGAGCGGCAGGAGACGAAGAGCATCGCGGCCGCGGCGAAGGCGACGAGCAGGGTGAGCAGCGTCAGCAGCGTGGGGCGCCAGAGCCAGCCGGCCGTTGCGGGCGGGGCGAGCGGCGGGCGGCGGAGCGCTCGTCGCCCGCTAGCCCGGCGCGGGGGTGGTGACGTCGAGAGTCTCATCTTCGGCGGCCGGTCCGGAGAGAGGGCCCGGGCGGGCGGCCGGACGCTCCCACAATACAACGAAGAAGGAGCTGCCGCCGCCGCCGCTCTCCACCCAGAGCGCGCCGCCGTGCGCGTCCACGATCTGCTTGGCGATCGCCAGCCCCAGCCCGGTGCCCGGCGCCTCGCGGCCGCCGCCCCGCACCCGGTGGAAGCGCTCGAAGATCCGCTCGCGCTCCTCTTCGGGGATGCCGGGGCCCTCGTCGCGGATCTCGAACAGCCAGCCGGGAGCGGGGCGGCGGCCGAGCCGTTCGGCGAGCTGCGCCGGCGGTGGCGCGGCGGCCTCCGGGCGGCCGAGCGCGAGCTCGACGGCGCTTCCCGGCGGGCCGAACTTGATGGCGTTGGCCAGGAGGTTTCCCAGCACCTGGATCACGTAGCCGCCGTCGCAGACGGCGACCGCCGGGCCCGGCGGCAGCGTCGCGTCGAGCCGCACGTCCTTCTCGCGGCTCAGGTTCTCGAGCTCGCCGAGCGCGGTGCGCGCCAGGTCGCCGAGGTCGGTCGCGGCGAAACGGTAGTCGACCGCGCCCGCCTCGAGGCGCGACAGGTCGAGCAGGTCCTCGATCATCCCCGACAGCCGCTCGCCGCAGCCCTGGTTGAGATCGAGCAGCCGCCGCTGCTTGTCGTTCAGCTCGCCGGGCAGCCCCTCGAGGAGCAGCGAGTTGGTCTCGCGCATCGACGCCAGCGGCGCCTTGAGCTCGTGCGAGACGTGGGAGAGGAAGTCTTTCTTGAGCTCGTCCAGCTCGCTCAGCCGGCGCGACATCTCGTTGAAGTCCTCCGCCAGGGCGGCGATCTCGCCGCCGCCGCCGGGGCGGACCCGGAAGGAGAAGCGGCCGCGGGCGAGCTCGCGGGTGGCGCGGCCGAGCTGGCGCAGCGGCCGGGTGACCGAGCCGCTGATCGCGATCGCCAGGACGACCGCGAGGGCGAAGCCGAGCGCCGCCGCGGCCAGCGACACGGTGCCGGCGCGGCGGGCGATCGCCCGGCTCTCGGCCGCCTCCTCGTCGGTCGCCCGCCGGGCGGCCGCGAGCAGCTCCTCGGCGCCGCGCCGCAGCTCGAGCGGCACCTCGGCCCGGCCCTCGGCCGCCGCGCCGCCGCCGCCGGCCCGGTGCCCGGCCCAGACCCGCTCGAGCGCCGCCAGCGCCCGGCGCTCCCGCGGGGCGAGCTCGAGGGCGCCGAGCTCCGCCAGCCGCTCGCCGATCTCGCCGCGGATGCGGTCGATCTCGATCCGGTAGGCGGGATCGTCCACGACCCGCGCCTTCTCGGTGAACTCGCGCAGCAGGTCGAAGGCGTCGATGAGCTCGAGGCCGCGCGAGATCGCCGCCACCCGCACCGCCGTGAGCCGCTCGTTGGAGTCGACCACCCGGCGGACGAGCCGCACCTCGTAGGCGGCGACCGCGGCGAGCAGGGCGATGAGCAGGAGATACCCGGCGACGATCCGGGCGCCGAGCGTCATCCGGTCCTGCCGTACGAGCGCAGCTTGTTGCGGATCGTCTTGACGTCCACGCCCAGCCGGCGCGCCGCCTCGGCCTTGTTGTGGCCGGTCTCCTCCAGGGTCCGCAGGATGAGCTCGCGCTCGGCCTCGGCCACGGTGGTGCCGACCGGCAGCACCACCTCCCCGCCGCCGCGCCGCGGGTGCCGCTCGTCGAGATAGGAGGGCAGGTGCTCGGCGCCGATCGGCCCGCTCTTGGCGAGCACCACCGCGCGCTCGATCGCGTTGCGCAGCTCGCGGACGTTGCCCGGCCAGTCGTAGCCGGCGAGGCGCGCGAGCGCCTCCTCCCGGATGCCCTCGACGCCGGTGCGGTGGCGCTCGTTGCAGGCCGAGATGAAGTGCTCGGCGAGCAGCGGCAGGTCGCCCCGCCGGGCGCGCAGCGGCGGCAGATCGATGGCGAAGACGTTCAGCCGGTAGAAGAGGTCCTCGCGCAGGCCGCCCTCGGAGACGAGCCGCCGCGGGTCGCGGTTGGTGGCCGCGATGATGCGGGCGTCGACCTCGAGCTCGCGGGCCGCGCCGAGGCGCCGCACCCGGCCGTCCTCGAGCACCCGCAGCAGCTTCGGCTGCAGCGCCAGCGGCATCTCGGCGATCTCGTCCAGCAGCAGGGTGCCGCCGTCGGCGAGCTCGAAGCAGCCGCGGCGCATGCGGGAGGCGCCGGTGAACGCCCCCTTCTCGTGGCCGAAGATCTCGCTCTCCACCAGCTCTTCGGGGATCGCCGCGGCGTTGACCGCCACGAAGGGGCCGCTCGCGCGCCGGCTGAGCTGGCGGATCGCGCGCGCCGTCAGCTCCTTGCCGGTGCCGCTCTCGCCGGTCACCAGCACCGTGGCCTCGGTCGGGGCCACCTCGCGGATCAGCTCGTAGACCCTCTGCATCGAGGGGTCGTCGCCGACGAACTCCCGGAAGCCGGAGCCGTCCGGTCGCCGGGCGGCCAGCCGCTTGGCGTCGCGGCGCGCCCCGAGGTCCACCCGCAGCGCCTCGAGGGTCGCGCGCAGGCGCTCGTAGTCGAGCGGCTTGGTCAAGAAATCGTGGGCGCCCGCCTTCATCGCCTCGACCGCCATCTCGACCGTGCCGTGCGCGGTCATCAGCAGCACCGGGCGGTCCGCGTCGCCGGCGAGCAGCGAGCGCATCAGCTCCTGCCCGGTCATGTCCGGCATGATGACGTCCGAGATCACCAGCTCGGGACGCACCCGCTTGACCTGGCGCTCGGCGTCGGCGCCGTCCTCGGCGGTGTGGACCTCGTAGCCCCACTCGCCGAGCCTGAGCTCCATCACCGCGCGCATCGCCTCCTCGTCGTCGACGACGAGGACCCGGGGGCGCGGGCTCGGCGTGCTCGACGATCTCGACATGCTCGAAACGATGCGCCGGGTGGGGGGGCGGAGCTAGAAAGCGAGCTCTTCGACCCCCGCCCGGGCGACCTCCGCCGGCGTCTGCTCGCGGGCGCGCTCGATGCGGGTGGCGCGCTTGCGGAACTGGGCGAAGGCGAAGTCGACGAAGTCGGCGCGCCGGAGGCCGAACGGGACCTCGCCGTCGCCGTAGAGATCGAAGACCTCGTTGACGATGCCGATCGCCGGCTCGAGCAGCTCGCCCATGCGGCGGGCGATCGCCGCCCAGACCGGATCGCCGTGCTCGGCCACCAGCCGCGACAGCAGATAGACGCCGTAGGCCAGATGGCGCGACTCGTCGGCCCGCAGCCGCTCGACCACCCCGAGCATGCCCGGCATCAGGCCGTGGTCGCGCAGCATCGCCTCGTAGACGCGGTAGCCGGTCTCGGCGAGGACGCCCTCGACGATCATGTTGTAGGTGACCGAGGCCTCGGCCTGGGCCTCGGGCGAGGGGTCGGCGCGCAGCCGCCGCATCGACCGCGGCAGCTCCTCGTAGAAGAGCCGCTTGTAGCAGGGCAGGTGGAAGCGGGAGAGGTCGCCGCGCTCGTCGGCGACCTCGTCGAGGAAGCGCCGGAAGGCCTCGACGTGCTTCGCCTCTTCCCACAGGAACGAGGTGAGATACAGCTCCTCCTCGAGCCTCCCCTCGGCGGCGACGACCTCCATCAGCGGCAGCAGGTCGAGGACCACCGACTCCTCGCCGGCCTGGAACAGCGAGGTCAGCCGCAGGATCAGCTCGCGCCGCTCCGCGGAGAGCTCGAGCCAGTCGCGGCGGTCGCGGGAGAAGTCGACGTCGGCAGGGTTCCAGATGCCGTGACGCTTGGCCTTGTCCCAGAGCCGCATCGGCGGGCTGTCGAAGGCGAGGCCGCGCGCGGAGGTGCTGCGGAACGCCGTGTGGCCGGCGTCGCCGCCGCCGCTCACTCCCGGGCCTCCGGCGCGCCGCCGTCGGCGCGGGCGGCCGCGGCGACCATCTCGCGGGCGGCGGCGGTGCGCGCCACCAGCGCGGCGAGGGCGCCCCGCTCGAGCGTCAGCCGGCCGAGCATCAGGGCGGCGATCGGCTCCAGGCGGCCGGCCAGGATCGCCCGCCAGTCGGCCGCCGAGGCGACGAGGACGAAGGCGGCCGTGGCGCGATCTCCGGCGCTCGCCGCGCGCCCGCCGCGGCAGCGTCCGGCGTCGAGGTCCAGCAGCACCGCGCGCTCTTCGCGGCCGGCCCCGGGATCGCCGCGCTGGACGAAGACCATCGGGTCGCTCCAGTCGGCGGCGGCGGCCCGGTAGGCGTCGCTCCGGTCGAGCTCCGCTCCCCAGGCCGCGGCCCAGGCGTCGGTGAAGATCTCGTTCGGCACGCTCTCGGGTCCCCGGGCCCGATCTTAGCCCGAAGCGCGCTCGCGGCACGGCGAGTCGAGCAGCGCGAGGCGCTCGCGGGCGGCGGCGGCGAGCTCGGCCCGGCCGAGGGCGTCGGCGTCCCCGGCCAGGGCGGCGATCGCCTCGCGGTCCCAGGGGGAGAGTCCGAGGGCCTCCTGGAGCCGCTCGAGCGCCGCCTCGCGGTCGCCGCCCGCGCGGTGGGCGGCGGCGAGCCCGACCAGGTCGGCGGCGGTCGCGGCGCCGGCCCCGCGGAGCGCCTCGTAGTGCTCGACGGCGCGTCCGGTCTCGCCCGCGGCCAGCGCCAGCTCCGCCTCGCGCCGCCGGCGCTCCTCCAGGTTCTTGCGCTCCCACAGCTCGCTCTCTTCCGCCTTGAGCTCGCGAAAGCGCGCCGTCGCGGCGCGGGCCTCGTCCAGGCGCCCCTGGCGGCGGGCGATCAGGCCCAGGTTGTAGTGGACCTCGGGCTCCTCCGGGGCGATCCGCACCAGCCGCTCGTAGGCGGCGCGGGCGCGCCCGAGCTCGCCGCCGCGCAGGTACATCGTGCCGAGCGCGAAGAGGGTGTTGGGTCCGGCGTCCGGCCCCGCCGCCGCCGTCTCGAGCAGGGAGCGCAGCGCCGCGTGGTCTTCCGTGGTGAGGGTGGCCAGGGCGAAGCCGGCGATCGACTCGGCGGCGGCGGGATCGAGCTCCACGGCCCGCCCCAGCGCCGCGATCGACTGCGGGATCTCCATCCGCGCGTGGTGGAGATCGCCCAGCGTCTTCCAGACGCCGCCCGTCTCGTGGCCGAGCGCCAGGGCGCGGCGGGCGGCGGCGATCGCCGCTTCCGTCTCGCCCCGCCGCGACAGGATCTCGGCCAGCAGGGCGTGGAGGGCGCCGTCCTCCGGATCGCGCCCCAGCGCCTCCCGGCAGGCGCACTCGGCCAGCTCCAGCGCGCCCATCCGCCGCGCCAGGTCGGCGACGGCGGCGGCGGGGGCCGGCAGCTCGGGGAGCAGGGCGGCGAGCGCCCGTAGGCCGGCGAGCGCCTGCCAGATCTCGCCGCGCAGCTCGGCCGCCGCGACGAAGAGCTGCCGCGCCGGCACGTGCAGCGGCCGGCGCTCGAGGACGGCGCGGGCGAGCTCGGCGGCCCGCTCGCCGTCGCGCTCCTCCAGGGCGCGCCCGGCCTCCGCGAGAACCCGCGGCAGGTCGGGCCAGGCGGCGGGGAAGGCCGGCTCGATCCCCAGACGCCTGAGGAAGAGCGCCGGCAGCGGGTCCCGGTCGTCCAAGGCGAGCGCGATCTCGAGCGGCGCCCGCGCCCCGGCGGCCCCCTCCCCGCGCTCGAGGGCGGCGACCGCGAGGGCGAGAAAGCCCTCGGCGAGGCCGGTGTCGCGTCCCACGGCGGCGGCGAGCTGGCGACGGCCGTCCGGGTCGAGCGCGAGGGCGAGCAGGCGCGCGGCGGCGGCCTCGCGCGCCGGCGCGCCGCCCTCGCCGCGGTCGCCGGCCCCGGCGAGCCGGTCGAGCCGCCGGCGGGCCTCTTCCGGCCGGCCGAGGTAGATCAGCGTCCCGGCCGCGAGGAGCCGCGCCTCGTCGCGGGCGCCGTCGAGCTCGGCGGCGGCTTCGAGGTCGGCGAGCGCCGTCTCCGGGCGTTCGAGCAGCAGCGCCGCCCGCGCCCGTCCGAGGAGCGCCGGCCCGAAGCGGGGCGCGTTCTCGAGCGCGCGGTCGAAGGCCTCGAGCGCCGCGGCCGGGCGGCGGGCGAGGTGGCGGGTCTGGCCGAGCAGGGTCCAGACCACCGCCGGGCGCTCGGGCCGCGAGCGGGCGGCGAGCGCGAGGTGCCTCTCGGCCTCCTCGAGCTCGCCCCGCTCGAGCGCCTGGCGGCCGAGCTGCAGGCCGAGCGCGGGGCTCGGCGGCTCCTCGGCGAAGGCGTTTGCGGGCGGGGTCGGAAGCAGGGCCGGCAGCAGGGCCGCGAACAGGGCCGCCGGGAGGGCTCGTCGCGTCGGGATCATGGGCGCCCCGGCGCTCGCGGGATGGCGTATCGGCGGCCGGCGGGGGGCCGCTCGAGCGCCCGCCGGGCCCCGTCCGGCCAGGTGACGAGGAGCCGATCGACGGCGGCGTCGCCCAGCCCGACGTGAAGCCGCAGCTCGCTCTGCGAGGCGTAGCCGCCGCCGGAGGCGAGCTCGCGCACCTGGGTGACGCCGCCGGCCGTGACGGCGACGCGGGCGCCGAGCGCCGGCGCCCCGCTCGGGCCGCGCGGCTCGGCAGACAGCCAGCGGCCGCCGCCGCCGCGGTTCTCCAGCAGCCGCGGGCGGGCGTCCTGGTGGCTCACCGCGAGGTCGAGGTCGCCGTCGCCGTCGAAGTCGAGCAGGGCGGCGCCGCGGCTCGATTCGCGCGTCCCCAGCGCTCCGCGCGGCTCGGCCTCGACGAAGCGGCCGCCCTCGTTCCAGAAGAGCTGGTCGGGCTGCTCGAACGACTCGTGGAGGTCCGGGTCGCTGTCCACCTGCGGGTAGATGTGGCCGTTGGCGAAGAAGAGGTCGAGATCGCGATCCTGGTCGGCGTCGAAGAACAGCGCCGCCCAGCCGAGCGGCACGAAGGTGGGCACGGCGAGACCGGCGTCGAACGAGTCGTCGACAAAGAGCTCCCCGTCGAGGTTGCGGTAGAGGGTGTAGTAGTCGTTGGCGAAGTTGGTCACCGCGAGGTCGAGCCAGCCGTCGCCGTCGTAGTCGCCGACCCCGACCCCCATGCTGCCCTGGGCCTCGCCGGCGGCGTCGTAGGCGCAGCCCGCCTCGACCCCGATCTCCTCGAAGCGGCCGCCGCCGTCGTTGCGGTAGAGGCAGTTGGGCGTGCTGTCGTTGGCGACGAAGAGGTCGACGTCGCCGTCGGCGTCGAAGTCGAGGCTCGCGACCCCCATCGAGTAGCCGCGGCCGCAGCCGTCGAAGCCGGCCTCGGCGGTGGCCTCGCGAAAGGTGCCGCCCTCGTTGCGGTAGAAGCGGTTGCCGCTGCCCGGCAGGCCGCGCGGGCCGTCCATGACGTCGACCCGGCCGCGCCAGCGCCGGGTGCGGCGGGCGGCGAGGACCTCCTCCCAGGTCGCCTCGACGTAGCGGGCGACGTAGAGGTCGTGGTCGCCGTCGCCGTCGGCGTCGAAGAAGGTGGAGCCGATGCTCCAGCCCGGCTCGTCGAGGCCGAGCCGCGCCGCCGACTCGGTGAAGGTGCCGTCGCCGTTGTTGCGGAAGAGCAGGTCGGGGCCGAAGGCGGTGACGTGGAGATCGGGCAGGCCGTCGCCGTCCACGTCGCCCACCGCGCCGCCGTGGCCGTAGAAGCGCGCTCCGAGGCCCGCGGCGTCGGTCACGTCGACGAAGCGGCCGCCGCCGTCGTTGCGGTAGAAGGCGCCGCGGTCCCTCGCCCCGGCGTCGGCCGGGGGCGGCAGCCGGTAGGCGCCGACGAAGAAGAGGTCCGGGTCCCCGTCCCCGTCGTAGTCGACCACGAGGACGCCGTTGCCGGTCGACTCCAGGAGGTGGTCCTTGTCGGCGCCGCCGGAGTAGGTCACGACCTCGATCCCGGCCGCGGCGGCGCGGTCGACAAAGTGCGGCTCCGGCTGGGCCGCGGCCGGCCCGCCGAACAGGACGAGCGCGAGCGGGCCGAAGAGGGCGGCGGCGAGGCGCGGTGGCGGGATGGTCATTCCGGTGGCGCGGTCACAGGATACCGATTCCGGCCGAAATGGGTATCCTGTCCGCAGTGACGGCGACCTTCGGCGGACAGACGATGGTGGGGCCGCTGCGGCGGGTCCTGGTGCGGCGGCCGGACGCCGCCTTCGCCGAGGCCGACCCCGCCGCCTGGCACTACGCCGGCCGCCCCGATCTCGCGCGCGCCCGCCGCGAGCACGACGAGCTCACGGCGCTCCTCGCCGCGGCCGGCGCCGAGATCCTCGACCACGGGGAGCCGCAGCCGGGCCGGGCGGACGCGATCTACGTCTTCGACCCGGTGCTGATCACCGACGCCGGAGCGGTGGTGCTGCGGATGGGCAAGGACCTGCGGCGCGGCGAGGAGCGGGCACTCGCCGGGCGGCTCGAAGCGCTGGGCCTGCCGATCCTCTTCACCCTCGTCGGCGCGGCGCGGGCCGAGGGGGGCGACCTGCTCTGGCTCGACCGCGAGACGCTGGCCGTGGGGCAGGGTTTCCGCACCAACCGGCAGGGCCTCGAGCGGCTGCGCGAAGGGCTGGAGCCGCTGGGAATCTCGATCGTACCGGTCGAGCTGCCCTACGGCGGCGGGCCCGAGGCCTGCCTCCACCTGCTATCCCTCGTCAGCCTCCTCGACCGCGACCTGGCGGTCGTCTACCCGCGGCTGCTGCCGGTGCCCTTCTGGCTAGAGCTGCGCCGGCGGGGCTACCGGCTGGTCGAGGTGCCCGACGACGAGTTCGAGACCCTCGCCACCAACGTCCTGGCGCTGGCGCCGCGGCGCTGCGTGCAGCTCGAGGGCAACCCGGTGACCCGGCGGCGGCTGGAGGCGGCGGGCTGCGAAGTGACGACCTACCGTGGGGACGAGATCTCGCGCAAGGCCGAGGGCGGGCCGACCTGCCTGACGCTGCCGCTGCTGCGCGATCCGGTCGAGGGCAGGCGGTGAGGGGGAGGCGTTGAGTCTCCGACCGCTCGCGGCGATGGTGGCCGCCGCGGCGGCGCTGCTCGTCGCCGGCTGCGCCGGCGAGCGGGGCGATCCCGGCGGCCTCTGGATCGTCGGCGCCCGGGTCGTGGACGGCAGCGGCGGGCCGGCCTTCGCCGCCGACGTGCGGATCGCCGGCGATCGGATCGCGGAGATCGGCCGCGCCCCGGCCGCGCCTCGCGGGGCGCGGATCGACGGCCGCGGTCTCGTCCTGGCCCCCGGCTTCATCGACACCCACAGCCACGCCGACGCGCGGCTGCGCGAGCTGCCGGAGGCGCTCGCCGCCGTCTCCCAGGGGATCACCACGGCGATCGGCGGCCAGGACGGGGAGTCGCGCCTACCGCTCGCCGAGCTCTTCGCCGCCCTCGAGGAGGCCCCGGCGGCGATCAACCTGGCCTCCTACGCCGGCCACGGCACGCTCCGCGACCGGGTCCTGGGCGAGGACTTCCGACGCCCGGCCAGCGCGGCCGAGATCGAAGAGATGCGGCGGCTGCTCGCCCGGGAGCTGGCGGCCGGAGCGCTGGGGCTCTCGACCGGCCTCGAGTACGACCCCGGCATCTACTCGGCGACCGACGAGGTCGTCGCCCTGGCCCGGGAGGCCGCGACCGCCGGCGGCCGCTACATCAGCCACGTGCGCAGCGAGGACCGCCGCTTCTGGCCCGCGATCGACGAGCTGCTGGAGATCGGCCGCCGGGCGCGCGTCCCGGTCCAGGTCTCGCACCTGAAGCTGGCGATGCGCAGCCTCTGGGGGGAGACCGGGCGGCTGCTGGCCACCCTCGACGCGGCCCGCGCCGAGGGCGTCGAGGTGACGGCCGACCTCTACCCCTACACCTACTGGCAGTCGACCCTGACCGTGCTCTTCCCGGAGCGCGACTTCGAGAGCCTGGAGGCCGCGACCTTCGCCGTGACCGAGCTGGCGACGCCGGAGCGGATGCTGATCCCGCGCTTCGCGCCCGAGCCGGCGCTCGCCGGCCTGACCCTGGCGGGGATCGCGGCGCGCCGGGGCGCCGATCCGGCGACGACCCTGCTCGCGCTGGTGCGCGAGGCCGAGGGCCTGCGCCGCGAGTGGCGGGCGGCCGGTCGAGACGCCGACGCCGTGGACGGCGTCGAGAGCGTCATCGCCGAGAGCATGCGCGAGGAGGACCTCGAGCGGCTGATGGCCTGGCCCCACCTCAACTTCGCCACCGACGGCGAGCTCGACGGCGCCCATCCGCGCGGCTTCGGCACCTATCCCCGGATCCTCGGCCGCTACGTCCGCGAGCGCGGGGTCCTGGGGCTCGAGGCGGCGGTCCGCAAGATGACCGGCCTCGCCGCGGAGC
>JBFJMD010000028.1:0-12409 GCA_041634115.1 Thermoanaerobaculia bacterium
ACCCAGTGCACCCAGGTCATGCGCGGCGCCCGCGGGTCGGGGGCGTCGGGATCGTCGACGACGAGGGCCAGGCTCTTCGCGCCCTCCGGCGCGCCGCTCCAGGCGAGCGCCGGCGAGCGGTCGGCCCCGTCGCAGGTGTGCTTCGTCGGGATCGCGCCGCCCTCCGAGAAGGCCGGCGAGGTCAGCTTCAGGGTCATCGCTCCCTCCTTCGACCGGGCGGCCGCCGGGGCGACGGCGAGGATCACGACCAGCAAGGCGACGAGCCGCCGCATCTAGCGGTCCCCGCGATCGACGATGCAGAGAAATCCGAGCGGCTCGTCGCCGGCGGCCCGGAACTGGTGGACCTCGTCGGGCGCGACGTAGACGCAGTCGAAGGGCTCGAGCGGCTGGACGGCCCCGCCCAGCAGGACCTCGCCGCGCCCCCGCAGCACGACGACCGAGTGGGAGTGGGCGTGGTGCTCGAGCGACGAGCTGGCGCCCGGCTCGAGCTCGAAGTAGCGGGTGACGAAGCCGAGGGCCTCGCCGCCGGCGCCCAGCAGCACCTGGCGGGTGACGCCCGCGAGGCCCGAGCCCCGCGACGACTCGTAGGCCTCGACGGCGACGCCGTCCCAGCGGAAGCTCTCGTGCTTGATGACCCGCGACTCGCCCATCCGGTCCTCTCCGATCGGGCCCGAGCCCCCGCTCCGCTCAGCGCGCGGCCGCGACGAGCCGCTCCGCGGCCCGCCGGGGATCGCCGCCGGCGTAGAGGCTCGAGCCCAGCAGGAAGATCGTATCGCTCCCGAAGCGCTCGATCCACTCCGGCACCCGCCGCGCGTCGATGCCGCCGCCCGGCACCGGAAACGCCGGCGCCAGGCCGCCGAGCGGACCGCGCAGGCGGGCGTTGATCGCCTCGCACTCGGCCAGCGGCAGCACGAAGCGGCCGCCGGCGTTGGGGTAGATCACCCCGTCGCAGCCGGCCATTCGAAACAGCTCGCCCAGGAGCACCGCGGGGGCGATGCCGTGCTCGGCGCCGAAGAAGGCGCCGGCGAGCGCCGGGTGACCGAGGAGCGCCAGTCCCGAGGTCCCGGCGAGGCGGCGCACGGCGTCGAGGCCGAGGACCAGCGGGCTGACCAGCGCGGCGCGCCCCCCCGCCCGCCGGATCGCCTCGAGCCGCTCGTCGAGCCGCTCCACCGGCCCGGTCAGGTTCGGGAGATAGAGCGTCCCCCCGCCGCTCTCCCGGTTGGCCCGCTCGACCGCCTCGAAGCAGCGCCCGACGCGCTCGGCGAAGGGCGCCGGCGGCTGGTCGGCGAGCGAGTGGTCGTCCTTGACGACGTCGATCCCGGCCAGCGCGAAGTCCCTCGCCAGCGCGGCCAGCGCCTTCGCGGTGAGGCCCAGCGGCTTCAAGGCCGTCGCCAGCAGCGGCCGGCCTTTGACCCCGCAGAGCCGGCGCAGGCCGGCGATCCCGAAGCGCGGGCCGGGGAGCGCGTCGAGCACGGCCGCCGGCCAGGCCACGGCCTCCAGGCGCACCCCCGCCTTCATCGAGACGTTCCCGAAGAGGAGGTTGAGCAGCTGCGGCAGGTCGCCGGCTGCGAGCCCCGGCGCGTAGGAGATCGTGGCGCGGGCGCGGTCCCCGCCGAGCTCCTCCACGCTCTCGATGCGGCCGACCACCGCCTCCTCGAGCGCCTCGGAGAACGCCCCCTCGGGCAGCTCCACCGTCTGCTCGAGCGCGATCTCCCGGGCCCGCGCCCGCGCCCCCTCCCCCGGCCCCGTCCGCAGCAGGTAGGTGATCTCGAGCCGCTGCCTCGGGGTCGTCAAGACCGGCCCGCGAGCAGCGCCGCCAGCGCCCGCCGCTTGCGCTCCTGCGCCTCCTCGCCGCGGAAGATCGCCGGCTCGGCGACCCGCTCGGCGCAGTCGTCGAGGCGGCAGCGCTCGCAGGTCAGGTTGACCTCGATCCGCGGGATCGCCGGATCGTCCCAGAAGCCGACGCCGGCCTTGAATGCGTCGTCGACGAGGAAGCCGATGGTGACCCCGGAGTGGGTGGCGTCGGCGAGCGCCAGCGGCCGCGCCATCGAGATGACGAAGAACTCCTCGCCCTCCTCGATGAACCGCGAGCGCTGCACCGCCATCGCCGGCCGGTCGGCGGCGGCGCCCGGCCGGCGCCCGAGCTCCCCGAGCAGCCGCATCGCCGGCCAGCGTCGGCAGTAGTGCTCGTGGAGCCCGATGCCGTGCGGCACCGGCACCCGCGACAGGTTGAAGACCTTCGTCAGATCGAAGGTCTCGCTGCCGGCCGCGTTGTTGAAGCGCATGAAGAAGAGCTCCGTCAGGCCGAAGACCTCGTGCGCCAGCTCGGTCAGCCGGTGGAGGAACATCTCGGGGGTGGCGCCGTAGCTCCGCATGCAGGCGACCAGCGCCTCGCCGTCCCAGCGCGGCCGCGCGAAGAGCTCCCGCAGCCGGTCCTCGAGGCTCTCGCGGTCGATCACCACCGCGCCCGCGAAGTAGGAGGCGCGGAAGTTGTTCAGCACCTGCTCGAAGGACTCGACCTCGAGCCAGGAGGAGGAGAGCGCCCGCTCGACGAGCCCCAGGTGGCGGTAGCCGATCTCGCGCGCCAGGATGAAGGCGCGCTGGGCGGGGAGCAGGCGGCCGTTGACGTAGAGGGTCGGCGGCGGACCCTCGCGGTAGACCGAGCGGAAGCCGGCGAGGTCGGGATCGCCGGGCAGGTTCGCGGAGTCGATCTCGTAGCCCCAGTTCTCCACCAGCACCGCGGCGAGGGCGTCCGGATCGACGGCGCCGCCCGGCGCGAGCCCCCGCTCCGCGCGGAAGGCCGCGGCCTCCCGCTCCAGGTCGGGGAAGTGGTTGGCGTTCATCTGCTGGAAGGCGCGCAGCGCCGCCAGCAGGAAGTGCTCCACCCGCACGTCGTAGGTGCGCGCGACCTCGACGAAGGCGCGCACCAGGGCCCCCGCCTTCTCGGGCGCGTCGGTGAGCAGGGCGAGGAGGCTCTCCGGCTCGACCCCGAAGAGGCCGAAGGGAAACTCGCGCAGGAAGGGGGAGGCGAAGAGCGAGCGCACGGGGTCGAGGTCCTCCCCGACCTTGGGCGAGACCAGCTCCTCGTAGGTGGTGCCGAGCGCCTCCGCCAGGCGCAGCAGCTTGCCCGGCTTCGGGTGCTTCTTGCCCTTCTCGATCTCGCTCAGGTAGGAGACCGAGAGGCCGGCGCGTCCCGCGACGTCTTTGAGGCCCAGGCCGGCCTCGTGCCGGAGTCGGCGCGCCTTCAGGCCGAGGATGAAGCGCAGGTCGTCCGCGTCGAGAGAGATCGGATCGGGCATGGGATCGCCTGGTTTCGCTGCAAGCGAAGTGTACCAGATCCTCCTGTCAAGCGCGAAGTTCACATTTTAGCGTAATTACGCTTGACAAGAGAATTCGCTGGGCGGTAACGTCGCGCCCACCCGAAAGGAGAGTCTCCATGCCCCTGGCCGAGGTCGATCCCCATCCGCTCCCCGAAGCCGCCGTCGGCGCCGCCTGGCTCGAGCTGCGGCCGGGGATCGCGATCCGCGCCGCCGCCGCGACCCCGGCCGCCCGCCGGGTCCTTCCCGACGACGCGCTCGACCTCGTGGCGCGGCTCCACCGCGAGCTGGAGCCCGACCGGCGGCGGCTGCTCGCGGAGCGCGCCAAGCGCCAGCGCCGCTGGGACGCCGGCGAGGCGCCCGGCTACCTCGACGGGCCGGAGGCCGCCGCCGCCCGCGGCGGCTGGCGGGTAGCCGAGGTCCCCCCGGACCTCCGCCGCCGGCGGGTGGAGATTACCGGCCCTGTGAACAACGCCAAGATGGTGATCAACATGCTCTCGCGCACCGCCGACGGCCACCGCGCCGACGCGGCGATGCTCGATTTCGAGGACTCGATGAAGCCGGCCTGGGCGAACGTGGTCGACGGCGTCGAGAACGTCCGCGACGCCGCCCGCGGCGCCCTCACCTTCACCCAGGAGGACCCCGCCGGCGGAGCGCCGAAGGTCTACCGCCTCGACCCCGAGGACATGCCGATCCTGATGGTGCGCTGCCGCGGCCTCCACCTCGACGAGGCGAACCTGGCCGTGGACGGCGAGCCGGTGGCGGCCGGGCTGCTGGATCTCGCGCTCTCCGCGTACCACTCGGCCGCGGCGCTCGTCGAGCGCCGCCGGACGCCCAAATACTACGTCCCGAAGTGCGAGCACTACCTCGAGGCGCGCTGGTGGAACCGGCTGTTGATCGGTATTCAGCGCGGCCTCGGCCTCGCCCCCGGGACCTTCCGCGCCACGTTCCTGATCGAGACCCTTCCGGCCGCCTTCCAGATGGAGGAGATCCTCCACGAGATCCGCGAGCACGCCGCGGGTCTCAACGTCGGCCGCTGGGACAAGATTTTCAGCGACATCAAGGTCCTGAAGGAGCACCCCCACCGGGTGCTGGCCGACCGCGCCACGATCTCGCTCAACCGGCCCTGGATGCGCGACTACGCCACCCGGCTGATCCGCGTCTGCCACGGCCGCGGCGCCTACGCGATCGGCGGCATGGCCGCCTTCACCCCCGGCGCCAGCCCCGAGCGCCGCGCCGAGCAGACCGCCAAGGTGGTCGCCGACAAGCGGCTCGAGGCCGAGCTCGGCCACGACGGCTGCTGGGTGTCGCACCCCTATTTCATCGGCCCGGCCATGTCCGCGTTCGAGCGCGAGCACCAGCTCGACACGATGCCGGGCCAGCCGGAGCGGCCGGACCTGCTCCCGGCCGGTGGGGGGCCGCGCACCCTCGCCGGGCTGCGCACCAACGTCCGCGTCGGCATCGCCTACCTCCACGGCTGGCGCCAGGACGTCGGCTGCATCGCCTGGGACGACCTCATGGAGGACCTGGCGACCCTCGAGATCTCGCGCGCCCAGACCTGGCAGTGGCTGCGCCACGGGGTGGCCCTCGACGACGGCGGGCGGGCGCTGCCGGCGACCCGCGAGCTGGTATCGCGGATCTTCGCCGAGGAGCTGGAGCGGATCCTCGCGGAAGCGCGGGCGGCGCCGGGCGCCGGCGCGAGCGCCGAGGAGCTCGCAGCCTGGCGCGGCTCCGCCGACGCGGCGCGGGAGATCTTCACCGAATCGACCTTTCGCCCCTTCCTCGCCGGTTCCTCCGAGCCGGCGGGCGGGGGCGAGGCAAGTAACCGGGCGGCCGCCCGCAAAACCGACGAACCGAAGGAGGAGCTCGAAGCATGAACGAACTGGCCGTGGCGAAGCTGGAACAGGAGTGGAGGCAGGACGCGCGCTGGCAGGGCGTCGAACGACCCTACGGCGCCGCCGACGTGGTGCGGCTGCGGGGCTCGGTGCGGATCGAGCACTCCCTCGCCCGCCTCGGCGCCGAGAAGCTCTGGCGCTCGATCCACGAGGAGCCCTGGGTGAACGCGCTCGGGGCGATGAGCGGCAACCAGGCCATGCAGCAGGTGAAGGCCGGCCTCAAGGCGATCTACGTCTCCGGCTGGCAGGTGGCCGCGGACGCCAACCTCGCCGGCGAGATGTATCCCGACCAGTCGCTCTACCCGGCCGACTCGGTGCCGGCGCTGGTCCGCCGGATCAACAACGCGCTGCTGCGCGCGGACCAGATCCACCACGCCGAGGGCGACCACTCCGTGGACTGGCTGCAGCCGCTGGTCGCCGACGCCGAGGCCGGCTTCGGCGGCGTGCTCAACGCCTTCGAGCTGATGAAGGCGATGATCGCGGCGGGCGCCGCCGGGGTGCACTTCGAGGACCAGCTCTCCTCCGCCAAGAAGTGCGGCCACATGGGCGGCAAGGTGCTGGTCCACACCGCGCACGCGGTCGAGAAGCTGGTGGCGGCGCGGCTCGCCGCCGACGTCTGCGACGTGCCGACGGTGCTCGTCGCGCGCACCGACGCCAACAGCGCCAAGCTGATGACCTCCGACGCCGACGAGCGCGATCGCGCCTTCATCGAGAGCGACGAGCGGACCGTCGAGGGCTTCTTCCGGGTGCGGGCCGGCCTCGACCAGGCGATCGCCCGCGGCCTCGCGTACGCTCCCTACGCCGACCTGCTCTGGTGCGAGACCGCCCACCCCGACCTCGGCGAGGCGAAGCGCTTCGCGGAGGCGATCCACGAGCGCTATCCCGGCAAGCTCCTCGCGTACAACTGCTCGCCTTCGTTCAACTGGAAGAAGAACCTCGACGACGCCACGATCGCGGTGTTCCAGCGCGAGCTCGCCGCCATGGGCTACAAGTTCCAGTTCATCACGCTGGCCGGGTTCCACTCGCTCAACTACACGATGTTCGACCTGGCGCGCGATTACCGGACCCGCCAGATGTCGGCCTACGTCGAGCTGCAGGAGCGGGAGTTCGCGGCCGAGGACGACGGCTACACCGCCACCAAGCACCAGCGCGAGGTCGGCGCCGGCTACTTCGACGCCGTGACCCAGGCGATCACCCACGGCGCCAGCTCGCTGGCGGCGCTCGAGGGCTCGACCGAGGAAGAGCAGTTCGAGGCGGCGGCGATCTAGCCGCTCAGCCGCCGGCGACGGGCACGGTCAGCTCGTAGCAGACGTCGTCGCTCAGCGGGATGAAGAGCCGCACCGGCGGCACGCGACGCTCCTCGAGGTCGAGCCGGAACCGGCCGTGCCGGTTGGAAAGCGCCTGGGCGACGAGGCGCCGGCCGGCGAGCAGCAGGACCGGGATGCCGGGGACCGGCGCCGGAGACCGGTCGACGAGCTCGCCGCCGATCCGGGTGGCGGCTCGTTTCGGATCCGGCCGGACCTCGAGGCTCAGGGTGAGGCGCTCGGAGGCGTAGACCAGGTTCCGCGGCGCCCGCGGCGAGCCGCGCAGGCCGCAGGCCGGCTGGCGGCGACTGTCGAAGAGCAGCTCGAGCGCCAGCGTCGCCGGGCCGCGTCCGGCGAGCGGCCCCTGCAGGCGGAACACCGACTTGGCCGCGCGCACCGCGCCCCGGGGCGGCGCCGCGGCCCGCTCGCTCTGGGCGAGGGCGGCGACCCGCACCAGGGCGGAGGCGAGCGGCCCGCAGCGCGAGCAGCCCGCCTCCAGGTGCCGCTCCATCTCCCGCCGCGGGCCGGCGGCGGCCAGCCCACGGACGTAGTCGCACCAGCGGGCGGTCGAGAAGTGCTTCACTGGCTCTCTTTCATCTTCGAAGGCATGTTCACCCGGTTCTCGACCGTCGCCCGGATGTCGAGGCGGCCGTTGCCCCAGTCGGGGTTCGGCGCCGGCTCGAAGGCCGAGCCGCCGAGGGCGAACGAGGCGCGCGAGAAGTCGGTCGGGTAGAACTCGAACTTCTTCCCCGCCTTCTTGGTCTCGTGCAGGAGCGCCACCGTCCCCGAGACGAGGGCGGTGCTGAAGGAGGTCCCCCAGCCCGCGGCGTAGCCGCCGCCGGGGTAGGTCGAGATCACGCCCTCGCCCGGCGAGGCCAGATGGGCGACGTCGCTTCCCAGGTTGGAGAACGGGCTCAGGTTGTCCTGCTTGTCGGTGGCGGTGACCCCGATCGTGTTGCCGAAGGCCGCCGGGTAGCGCAGCTGGCGCTCTCCGAAGTTGCCGGCGGCGCCGACGCAGACGGCCCCCTTGCGATGGGCGTAGTTGATCGCCCGCATGAGCTCGGGCGAGGCGACCAGGGTGCTGAAGCTCATGTTGATCACGTGGGCGCCGTTGTCGGCCGCCCAGCGGATCGCCCGCGCGACGTCGAAGGTGTTCGCCTTGCCGTCGCCGTTGAAGACCCGGATCGGCATGATCTGGGCGCCGGGCGCCACCAGCCGGACGAGCCCCGCAACCATGGTGCCGTGGCCGAAGGCGTCCGGCAGGGTCTGGTTCTCCAGCACCGTGGCGTAGGACTGGTCGAGGATCGGGCCGAGCGACGGATTCACGAACTCGGCGTCGCCGTTCCCCTCGAGCACCGTGGCGTAGGACTGGTCGGCGATCATCTCGAGGTCGCTCTTGGTGGCGGCCGCGGTCGCCGGGTCCAGGCCGTTCCACTCGGAGGCGATCCCCGGCTGGTCGAGGATGAAGTCGTAGCCCGGGACGAGCGCGTCCTGGAGCACCGGATGGTCGGGGTCGACGCCGGTGTCGATCACCGCGACGACGCCGTAGCCGTAGGGCTCCAACTCTTCCCTGACGGAGTCCTTGTAGGCGTGGGCGGCGTGCAGTCCGATCAGCGAGATCGCCGGCTGGTCGGCGTAGCCGGTCCACAGGCTGGCGGTGAACTCTTCCAGCATCGGACCGGCGTGCTCGCCGAAGTCGTCCAGCGACTCCAGCACCGTGGCGTAGGACTGGTTCAGGTCGATGCCCTTCGCGGCCTCGGTGACGGTGGTGAACGCCAGCAACTCGAAGTTGAGGACGTCGGGATTCGACTGCACGTCCTCGAGCACGGTCTCTTCCGGGATGTTTCCCGGTCCGTTGACGACGACGACGTCCGGAGTGTTGGCGTCGAGCGTCTCGAGCACCGTCAGTCCGTGGACCGCCGCGATCGTCGGGATGTCGGCGGCCTCGGCCCAGAGCAGGAAGCAGTTGTTGACGTTCTCGCCCCGGCAATCGCCGGACTGGGCCGCGGCGGCCGCGGCCAGGAGCGTGCATCCGATGAGGAACGTCGAGATCGAGTAGAGCGAAGGTTTCATTTCAGCTTTCCCCCAAAAGAGTGGCCCGCGAATCGCAGACGCGTGATGATTGCATTCGCTTATATGGAGTGTCGCCGCGTCGGGACTGATATACCCGCCGCGGCGCCGCGGCTACGATACCGCGCCGTTCTTCGGCCAGAAGGGCACTTCCGGGGTCGCGGCGGCGAGGCCGGCGCCGCCGATCAGCACGAACGGAGCCCAGTGATAGGGCTGGGGATAGACGCTTCGCAATTCGCGCATCGCCGCGGCGAGCGCCCGCGCCGGCGCCGTGCCGGCGGTGACGTGGCGATAGAAGGCGCGCATGAAGTCGGTGGCGCTCACGTCGTTCACGTCCCAGAGCGTCACCAGCAGCGCGCGGGCGCCGGCGTAGAGGACGCCGCGGGCCAGGCCGACGAGATCGTCGGCGCCCTCGACCTTGCTCAGACCGGTGCCGCAGCCGCTCAGAACGACCATCTGCGCCCGCAGCTCCAGATCGTAGAGGTCGAGCAGGCTCAGCCGCCCGTCTCCCATCTGCAGGGCGGAGAACATCGGGTTGTCCTCGCGGAAGTGGCCGTGGGTCGCGAGGTGGATCCAGCGCGCATCGCGCCCGGCCTCGCGCAGCGTCTCGAGCGTCGCCCGCTCGTTCAGGAACAGCCGCGCGCCGGGGAGGGCGTCGGCCACCGCCCGCGCCTCGTCGGCGATCGCCGGCG
Organism: Thermoanaerobaculia bacterium; assembly: GCA_041634115.1. GTDB lineage: Bacteria > Acidobacteriota > Thermoanaerobaculia > Multivoradales > JAHEKO01 > JBFJMD01. Next base: position 9,279 of record JBFJMD010000028.1, read on the forward strand.
CCCGCCGGTCCGCGATCCCGAGCACCAGCGCGTCTCCCCCGCCGGCGGCGGCGCTCCGGCTCGCGAGGTGGAACACGCTGGCGCTCGGGGCGAAGGAGAGCGTCCAGCGCTCGACGACCCGGGTCTCGCCGTCGTGCAGCGCCTGGAAGGGCAGGAAGTGGAGGAAGTCGTGGGGCACGACGACGAGGTGCCGCGAGCCGTCGATGTGCCGGCTGATCGGGGCGATCAGCGCCTCGTGCAGCATTCGCAGGCGCGAATCGATGACCTTCTCCGCGTAGAGATGGAGCGAGCGCAGCTCCGCGCGCCGCATCTTCGAGAGCTGGGCGCGAAGAAGCTCGAAAGACTGCCAGACGGGATCCACCTCGCCGAGGGGCTCGACCGCGAGCGAATCGCGGCGCAGGACGCAGCAGAAGATGCGCCCGCGAGCCAGGAAGTACTCGACGAGGGCGGCGTCGGCGGGGAGCGCCGAGCGCACGGTCTCGGGATCCACGGTCGCGGCCGCCTGCAGCGAGCCGTATTCGCGATCCGCCGCCTGCACCCGCCGCAGGGCGTCGCCGAGCTCCGTTTCGAGCCGGCGGATCCTGCCGCGCAGCGCCGCCGGATCGCCGGCGGCCTCGGAGTCGGTGCCCGCTTCGAGCCGATCGAGGCGGCGGTAGGACCAGTTGAGCTCCTGGCGCAGACGGCGCAGCTCGCCGGCCCCTCCGCCCCGCTTCGCGCGCTTCGGCGGCAGCGCCTGCGCCCGGTGGGCGAGCAGATCGACGAGGCTCCTCGACTTGGACATCTCCATGTGCAGGAAGGCCGCCTCCGCGGCCTCCGGCGCGCGGGCCTCGCGGAGCCCGAGCCAGACCAGGCTCTCGAAGAGCCACCGCTTGTCCTGGGCGAAGGCGATCCGCACCTCCTCGGTGTGCAGGTGGCGGCGCAGACCCTCGAGGATCTCTGCCGCGCGGAGGCAGGAGTCGAAGGCCCGCCGCGGCTCGCCGGCGAGCTCCCGCGCCCGCGCCGACAGCGCCTCGACCTGGAATCCGAGCGCCGGGCTCTGGAGGTCCCGCAGCCGCGAGCCGGCCGCATCGCATCGCGCGAGCGCCTCGCCGGCCTCGCCGGAGGCGAGCGCCAGGCGGGCGAGGAGCAGCTCCGCCGCGACCTGCCGCGCCGGCAGCCCGAAGTCGAGGAACATCTGATGGGCGGCCTCGGCAGGCCCCCGCGCCTCTTGCGGGCGCCCCGCGGCGAGCAGGACCTGCGCCCGGTGGAGATCGATCTGGGCCGGCCACACCCGGTTCTGCTCGCCGACGAAGAGGCGCCGCGCCCGCTCCAGCAGCTCCAGGGCCTCGTCCGCCCGCCACCCCCGGCCGCGGGCGAGGCCGCGCACGGTCAGCGCCTTGGCCGACTCGTAGCCCATGCCCAGCTCCTCGAAGCCCTCGCCCGCCCGCCGCGCCAGCTTCTCCGCCTCCCTCAGCAGATTGAGCTCGAGGCAGATCTCGGCCTGGTCCAGGTCGCACAGCGCCGCGTGGTGGCGATCGCCCAGCTCGTGGAAGCGGCGGCGGCTCTTCTCGAAGAGCTCGATCGCGCGCCCGTACTCCCCGATCAGGTAGTGGAGATAGGCGACGTTGGCCTCGAGCTCGAGCTCGAAGAGCGGCAGGCCGTGGGCGCGGCAGAACTCGCTCGCTTCGCGGTAGGCCGCCAGCGAGTCGTCGAAGCGGTTGAGGTCCTGGAGGCAGACCGCGATGTTGCGGAGCGCGATGCCGACGTCCTGCGGCGTGCCCACCTGCCGCGCCTCCGCCAGGCCGCGCCGGTAGTGGGCGAGGGCCTCCCGGTGCCGGTCGCGACGGGACTGGATGGCGCCGAGGTTGAGCTCCAGCCGGGCGAGCCGCAGCCGGTCGCCGAGGTCGACGAAGGCGGCGCGAGCGGCCTCGGCCCAGGCCAGGGCCCGATCGTAGTCGCCGAGGTGGATCAGCGGCTCGACCGCGCTCACCCGGGTGATGGCCGCCTGGAGCCGGTCCCCGGCCCCCTCGAATCTCTCCAGCGCCGACCCGAGGAGCCGCAGCGCCTCCCGGTGGTCGCGGCGCAGGACCCTCGCGACGGCGGCGGCGCGCTCGCCGCGGCCCCGCGCGTACTCGTCGTCCAGCCGCTCGGCGACCTCGCGCGCCAGGGCGGCCGCGCGCTCGGCCCGGTCGAGGTCGCTGCGCAAGAGCTCCACGACCCGGTCGCAGAGCCCCTCGACGACCGCGAGCTCGACGAGCTCGGGCCGCGAGTCCACGAGCCGCGGGGGCTCGACCGGCTCGTCGAGCAGTGACTCCAGGTCCGGATCCAAGACCTAAACCCCGAAGTAGCGGGCGTCGGGGTGGTGGAAGACGAGGGCGGAGACGCTCGCCTCGGGGCTCATCATCTCGCCCTCGGTCAAGACGACTCCGATCTCCTCCGGCGCGAGCGCCGCGAAGAGCTGGCGCTGGCCCTCGAGGTCGGGGCACGCCGGATAGCCGAACGAATAGCGCTTGCCCTGGTAGCGGGCGGCGAGGACGTCCCGGCCGGCCAGCTCCGGAGGGTCGGGAAAGCCCCAGGCGGCCCGCAGCCGCTTGTGCACGAGCTCGGCCGCGGCCTCGGCGGTCTCGAGCGCGAGCGCCGCGAAGGCGTGGCTCTTCAGGTACTCCCCGGCCCGCTTCCAGGCCTCCACCCGCCCCTGCACGCCGGCGCCGGCGGTGGTCACGAAGAGCGCCACGTGGTCGTCGTCGCAGACGTAGTCGGCCAGGCAGAGGCCGTCGGCGCCGCGCTGGCGCGGGAACTCCCACTCGGCCACCGGCTCGGCGACGCCGTTGAGCAGCACGATCCGGTTGCCCCGGCCGCGGGCCGGAAAGAAGGCCCACACCGCTTTGGCGACCATCGCGCCGTCGCGCGCCACCTGCTTGAGCTCGTCGATCACCCGGACCAGCTTCTCGAGCTTCGGGTCGCCGGCGGCGGAGAGCCGCTCGACCGAGCCCTTGAGCCCGAGGTGCTTGCCGTAGAGCATCTGCGGGTTGAGATGCTCCCAGACCTCGTCGAGATCCAGGGTCTCGACGTGGCGCTCGAGGTCGGGCGGCGGCGGCACCGGCACGTCGACGCGCACCTGCGAGCTGCGCGCGGTTCCGGCCTCGCCGAGA
>JBFJMD010000029.1:0-12356 GCA_041634115.1 Thermoanaerobaculia bacterium
CCAGGAGCGGCAGGAAGTCGGTGCTGCCGCCGATCGGCGCCGAGCCGTGCTTGGGGCCCGCCTGGCTGAACACCGCCAGATCGCTCGCCAGCGAGAAGTCGCACGCCATCCCCACTTCCTGGCCGCCGCCCACCCGCATGCCGTTGACCCGGCAGACCACCGGCTTGTCGCAGCCGAGGATGGACGAGACCATGTCGTTGAACAGGCGCATGTACTGGCGGTACTCGCCCGGCTGACCGGCGTAGACCTCGGCGTACTCGCGGGTGTTGCCGCCGGTGCAGAAGGCGCGCGTGCCGGCGCCGGTGAACACCACCGCCACCGCCGCGCGGTCGTTGCTCGCCGCGCGGAAGGCGAGGATCACCTCTTTCACCGTGTCGGTGGTGTAGCTGTTGAGCTCGCTCGGGTTGTCGAGGGTGATCCAGACGTTGTGGAGCCCCGCGACCGGCTGTCCCGCGCGGTCGCGGATCGGGCGCCGCTCGAAGCGGATCCCGCCGGGGGTGAAGCTTTCGGTCAGATCGTGGTTCTTCAATTCGGGGAGCCTCCTTGCTCGCGGCCGCCGCCGTTCGCCGGCGCCAGAATGGCCCTTCGGGTCAGCTCGTGCCGCGCCGCCGCCGCCAGCACCCGCGGCGCCTCGTCGAGGGGGTGGATCTCGACGAAGGGCGCCAGCCGGACCTCGCCTCGAAGCACCAGGTCGAGGGCCTCGGGATAGCGCTCCGGGTCCGACCCCCAGTTGCCGCGGGCGACGGCGTCGAGCGCCATCAGGTTCGAGACGCGGATCTCGACCTTCTGCGGGGTGAAGCCGACGACGCCGAGGTAGCCGCCGAAGTCGAGCAGGCCGAAGGCCGTGGTCTGTCCGGCGGCGGTGCCGCTGGTCTCGAAGACCTTGAGTCCCAGGCCGCGGCGGCCGCTCTCGCGGGCGAACGAGCGCACCGCGCTCTTCAAGTCTCGGAAGGACTGGGCGCCGGCGTCGAGGGCGAGCCCGGCGCCATGAGCCGTGGCGAGGTCGAGGCGGCCGGGGTCGACGTCGATCGCCACCACCGCCGCCCCCAGCGCCGCGGCGAGCTGGACGCCGAAGCCGCCGACGCCGCCGACGCCGACGAAGACCGCGACGTCGTCGGCCGTCAGCCCGGCGCGCCGGATCGCCTCGAGCGGCGTCGTGACCGCGTCGGCCACCACCGAGAGCTCGGTGAGAGAGATCCCGGCCGGCAGCTCCTCGGGGACGGGGCAGAGGTGGCGGGCGGGGACCCGGACGTGAGTGGCGAAGCCGCCGTCGCCGTCGTTTCCGGGCATGAACTGCCGCTTGCAGATGGTGGGACGGCCGGCCCGGCAGGCCGGGCACTCGTCGCACGGAATGACAGCGGGGACGATGACCGGCCGCCCGAGCCAGCTCTCGGCGTCCGCGCCGGCGGCGGCGACGCGGCCGGAGATCTCGTGACCCAGGACCAGGGGCAGCGGGTGGCGGGGGGCGACGTCGCCGGCGGCGAAGCCGAGATCGGTGTGGCAGACGCCGCAGCCGGCGACCTCCACCACGACCTCGCCGGGCCCCGGTTCTCGCGGCTCGAGCGCAAAGCGCTCGACCGGACTTCCGGCGGCGACGAGCCGATAACCGTAGCCGTTCTCGCGGTCTCGCACAGGCGTCACCTCACTCCGCCCGGGCGAGCGGTCCCCCCGGCCGGGCGACTCACACCGCGACTGGGCCGGCGACCGACGCGGGCCTTGGAGGAGTACCAGGGAGGACTCCGGCCCTCGGAATGCCTGCGACGCCGGCCGCGCGGCCCCGCTGGTCGCGGCTTAAGGCCTGTCCAGTATTCGGGACGGGCGCGGCCCGACCAACACCCGGCCGGGTGGCGGAGCGGCCCCGCCCCCGAGGGTGGCGGGCGCCGCCGGCGGTTCCCCGGCCCGGCAAAAAGATCAAGCCGGAGCGGTCTCTTTCGAGACGAGCGCCTGGAAGCGAGGGTGCTCCCGAAGGCGATCGAAGTCGCTGTCGTGCCGGATCCACTCGAGGTGGGAGAAGCCGGCGGCGACGGCGCGCTCCAGGCAGGCGAGGGCGCGCTCCGGCTCCCCGGCCGTGGCGAAGCTGCAGGCGGCGCCGTACAGGGTGACCGGGTCCTCCGGGCCCAGCTCGAGCGCCCGCTCGGCGCAGGCGATGCCCTTCTCCCTCTCGCCGAGCGCGATGAGGGCGCTGGCGCGCAGGTAGGAGGCGCGGGCGTCGTCCGGGTTGAGCCGCAGGTGCCGCTCGACGACCGCGAGCCCGCGCTTGGCGGTCGCCATCGCGTCGGCCTCGCGCCCGAGGCTGACGTAGACCTGGCGCAGGAGCAGCGTCGCCTGGAAGTCGTCGGGCCGCAGCTCGCAGGCCAGTTCGAAATGGCGGGCGGCCTTCTCCAACTCGCCGCGGGCGCAGGCCGCGCGGGCGTAGAAGTAGCGCGCCTCGAACAGCCGCGGATTCCGCTCCAGTGCCGCCCGGAAAGCGCGCTCGGCCTCGTCGTGGCGTCCGGCGATCGACAGCGCGTGGCCGCGCGCCGACCACGCTTCGCCGAGGTCGGGCGCGAGCTCGAGCGCTCTGCGGGAGGCCTCCAGGGCCCGCTGAAGGTCCGCTCGACGGCCGCCCGCCTGCGCGTGGAGATAGGAGTAGGCGTCGGCGAGCCCCGCGAAGGCGAGGGCGTAGTCGGGGTCCGCCTCGATCGCCCGCTGGAACATCTGCCGCGCGAAGGCGAGGTTGCGCTTGTCGTCCCGGTAGAGGAATTGGCGCCCGCGCAGGTAGTAGTCGTAGGCGCGGACCACGGTGGTCGGCTGCCGGCGGCGCGGCGGCGCCCCGGCGGTGCCGAAGCTCTTCTCGAGCGCCCGCGCCACGCTCTCGGCGATCTCGTCCTGGATGGCGAAGACGTCGCTCATCTCGCGGTCGTAGCGCCGCGACCAGACGTGATAGCCGTCGGCGACGCTGATCAGCTGGACGCCGATCCGCAGCCGGTCGTCGAACTTGCGGACGCTGCCCTCGAGGACCGTGGCCACGTGGAGCCGGCGGCCGATCTCGCGCACGTCGGCGCCCTCCGGTCCGAAGCGGAAAGCGGAGGTGCGCGAGGCCACCCGCAGGCCCTCGATCGCGGTCAGGGCGTTGATCAGCTCCTCGGCGATTCCCTCGCAGAGGTAGTCCTGGTCGCGCTCGGGGCTCATGTCCGCGAACGGCAGGACCGCGATCGAGGCCGCCGGCTCCTCGTCGCCGGCATCCGCGCCGCGCAGGTCCTCGAGCTCGTTGCGCAGATCGACGGCCGACTGCGTCCGTTCGCCGGCGCGCTTGCGCAGGCAGTGTCGGAGGACGCGGTCGAGCTGCCGCGGCAGCTCGGGGCGCAGCTCGCTGGGGGCCGGCGGCCGGTCGCGCAGGATCGAGGCGATGAGCGCCGGCGCCGAGTCGCCCCGAAAAGGGCGCTCGCCGGTCGCCATCTCGTAGAGGACGGCGCCCAGCGAGAAGATGTCGGAGCGGTGGTCGATCTCGCGGCCGGCGAGCTGCTCCGGCGACATGTAGGGCAGGGTCCCGGCCAGCCGCCGGTCCCCCATCAGCGTCGCGGTGGCGGTGTGCGGGTCCTCGCTCGGGAGGGGCTCGGGACGGAGCTTCGCGAGGCCGAAATCCAGGACCTTGACCCGGCCCGCGCGGGTCAGCATCACGTTCGCCGGCTTCAAGTCGCGGTGGGTGACGCCCCGCTCGTGGGCGGCGCCGACCGCGTCGGCCAGGGCCGTGGCGATCTCGAGAAAGGCCGGCAGCGGCAGCCCGCCGGCCGGGATGCGCCGCTTCAGGGTCTCGCCCTCGACGAGCTCCATCGCCAGGAAGCGCACGCCTTGCGCCTCCTCGACGCTGTACAGGGTGACGATGCCGGGATGGTTGAGGGCGGCGAGGGCGCGCGCCTCGCGGTCGACTCGCGCCAGCCTTTCCGGATCGCGGGCGAGCTTCTCGGGCAGCAGCTTGACCGCGACCCGCCGGCCGAGACGCTCGTCGCGGGCGACCCAGACCTCGCCCATGGATCCCGCCCCGAGCTTCTCGAGGAGCGTGAAGTGGCCCAGGGTGCGGCGGCTCATGGCGACCTCGATCGGGCCCGGCCGCCGAACCGTCCTGACGCGCGAGCGCCGGCCGCGGGGCGCGCGCCCCGCGAGCCCGGCGCGGTCAGTGGATGTGCGCGCGCTCCATCCTGCGCACGAAGGCGATGGCGTAGACGGTCAGCGCGAGGCCGCCGACGAGGGCGACGACGCCGAGCACCAGCGATGCCAGGTCTTCGGTGACCGGGTAGTGCCAGATCGCCCACGCGCCGAACATGTCGGCGCACACGATGGCGCACAGGATGAAGACGAGATGGAACGTGCGCAGCGACACCGTTCCTCGCTTCCCGGCCGGGCAGAGGGAACCCGGTCCAGAATACGCGATCCGGCGGCGCGGCGCCCCGCCCCAACGGGTAGACCGGCCGCGCGCCGGCCGAACGGCCCGGAACTCATTATGATAGGGACGACAGACAGGCAACGAACCGTCGAGGGGGCGGCCCGCCGCCCGCTCGCAAGGGAGCGGCAGCGATGATCCGTCACGGCCAGTTCGCCGCGCGAAGGAGAGCGGGCGCGGCGCCCGCCCGCGCCCGGCATCTCGCCGCGGCCCTTCTCGCCGCCGCCTTCGCGGCGGGCGCCGCCGTCGCCCAGATCCCCGAGATCTCCGAGACCATCGAGGTCCGGGTGGTCAACGTGGACGTCGTCGTGACCGACGAGCGGGGGGTGCCGGTGACCGGTCTCGGGGTGGACGACTTCGAGCTCGTCGTCGACGGCGAGACGGCCGGGATCGACTATTTCGCCGCCTACGGAGGCCCGGCCGGGGCACGGGCCGAGGAGGCGGCCGGCGGCGCGCCGGCGGAGCCGGGCCCGGGCTCGACCGAACCGCTCGGGCCCGAAGAGCCCTCCCTGGCCCAGCGCCCCTGGCTGGTCGTGGCGGTCGAGGGCCGCGGGCTGCGGCCGACCGACGTGCGGCCGGCGCTCGACGAGATGCGCGCGGCGCTCGGCGGCATGATCGCCAGCGCCCGCTCGGTCATGGTGGTGCGCCAGGGCATGAGCCTGGTGGTCGCGCAGCCCTTCACCCGCGACCGCGGGCTGCTCGACGCGGCGCTCGAGCGGATCGGCGCAAAGCCGACGCCGGCGGTCGACGTCGGCGGCCGCAACCTGATCATCCGGCGCATCGAGTCGGCCGATCCGCCGCAGTCGGGCGTCTTCGAGGCGCAGGACGACCGGATCCTGTTCCAGGCCGAGAACCTGCTGCGCGAGGTCCGCAGCCAGGCGGAGATCGAGCGGGCCGAGAACGTGGCCGCGGCGCGGCAGCTGCGCGGGCTCGTGCGCTCGCTCGCCGGGCTGCCGGGCCGCAAGGCGGTGCTCTACCTCGGCCGCGGGCTCCAGGCCCGCCCCGCCGAGCCGCTCTTCCGCCTCTGGTGGGCGAAGTACCGCACCATCGCCGACGAGCTGGGGGTGTTCTCGATCGAGGCCGAGATGGGCTTGAACCCGATCGCCAGCGAGCTGCTGGATCTCATCCTCGAGGCCAACTCGCTGCAGGTCGTCTTCTACGCCTACGACCCGGGGGGCCTGCGGACGATCGGCGCGACCGCGGAGTTCTCGTCGCTCGAGGCGGTCGACCTGGCCGGCTCGGAGATCCTGACGCAGCAGGACTCGCTGATGGCGCTCTCGCGCGGCACGGGCGGCCTCGGCCAGGTCAACCTCTCGAGCCTCAAGCCGCTCATCGACCAGATGACGAGCGGCTTCGAGGCCTACTACTCGCTCGGCTTCGAGCCGCGGCCGGACGCCAGGGAGCGGGGCAAGATCGAGGTCCGCGCGCGCCATCGCGGCTACCGGCTGCGCCACCTGCGGCGCTACGTGACCCGGACCCCGGCGACGCGGCTGGAGGAGGTCGCGCTCGCCGCGCTGCTCACCGAGGTGGCCGAGAACCCGCTCGAGGTCGGGGTCGAGCTGGGGGAGCCCGAGCGCCAGCGCGACGGCACCTACGTGGTGCCGATGCTGGTCAAGGTGCCGATGGCGCGGTTGGCGCTGGTGCCCGAGGCGGCGAGCCACGTCGGCCGGCTCTCGGTCGTGGTCATCGCCGAGAGCGCGCACGGCGAGCTGTCGGCGCCCGCGCACAGCGAGGTGCCGATCGAGATCGCCAACGGCGAGCTGCTGGGGGCGCTGGGCGGCATGGCCGGCTACCGGCTGCGGATGCGGGTCTCGCCGGGCGAGCAGCGGATCGCGATCGGGGTCCGCGACGACGTGGCGCTCGCCACCTCGGTGATCAACCTGGTGGTCCATACCGGCCGCGAGGGGTGAGAGTGCCGCGCCGGGCCGTCGCGCTGGCCGCGGCCGCCTGGGCGGCGCTGGCCGTCGTCCCCGTCTCCCCGATCGCCACGGCGGGCGCGAGCGGAGACTCCGCCGGGCCGCCCCGCGGTCCGGCCGTCGAGGCGCGGCCGCTGCGCGGCTTTCGGGCCGAGATCGCGACCCTCATCGTCCAGGGGGTGGAGGGGGGCGCGCTGCCGTTCGCCGCGCTGGCGCTGCCCGAGCGGGCGGAAGCGGCGGGCGGCGGCTTGGTGCGGGTGCCGTTCGTGGTCGAGGTGCCGGGGGCGCCGCTCCTCGCCGCCGGCGCGGCGGCCTCCGGCCTCACCCTCGAGGTCTATCTCTACGCGATCGACGGCGAGGGCGCCGTGGCGGCCCACTTGGCGCGCGCCGTCGAGCTCGACCTGGAGGCGCTTGGCGAGGCGCTCTTCGAGACCGGGGTCAAGCTCGCCGACGAGTTCGCGGTTCCGGCCGGGACCTTCGCGCTCCGCTTCGTCGTCTTCGAACCGGCGAGCCGCCGCTTCGGCATGCGGATCGAGCCGCTGACGGTCGGTAGACAGGGTCTCGCGGGTCTGGCCGGTCCGCGGTGGGCGGAGACCTGTCCCTCGTGGGTCGCGGCGGGAAAGGCGGCGGAGGGGCCGGCGCTGCCGGCGGCGCGGCCGGTGCTGGTGGCCGGCGAGCGCGCGGCGGCGGCCGCCTGGACGGCGCGGCAGGGGGCGGTCGCGAGGCTCGCCGCGACGCTGGCGCCTCGGACGGCGGCCGGAAGGCCCGGGGCCGGCGGGGCGCCGGCCGCGCCGCGCGAGCCGGTCGAGGTCGAGCTCGTCTCCGGTCCGCACGGTCCGCTCGGTCTCGGGCGGGGGGGGCCGGCGAGGCTCGAGCTGGCGCTCCGGGTGCCGGAGATCCCGCAGGGGATCTACGAGCTGAGGCTCGACGACGGCGGGGCGTCCGAGGCGGCGCCGCCCCAGGAGGTCTGGGTCGTGACGGAAGCGGCGCTCGGCGCGGAGTCGGCCGGCGGAATCGAGCCGGCGCGCGATCGCCGGGCGGGCTGCGGCCTCGCCTGGAGCGGCATCCTGCGCCGAGCGAGCGGCGGGAGCGAGCGGGCGGAGGCGGTGCTGGCGGCCGCGCCCGAGGCGAGCGCGCCGTCGCGCGGCCAGCTCCAGAAGGTGCGCGTGGCCTACCGCGGGGTGTTGGAGACCCTGGGCGTGAGCGGAGACCTGGCGGCCGCGGCGGCCGAGCTGGGCCGGGTGGAGGAGGGACTCGCCGGCGCCGGCCCCCGGGGACTCGCGGCGCTGCGCCGCGGCCAGCTCGAAGAGGCGCAGGCGCTCGCCGAGCGCGAGGGGGCGAGCGCGCTGCCGCTGCTCCTCCTCCACGAGGAGACCTACGCCGAGCACTTCCGGCAGCGGCGCTTCGCGCTCGCCACCCACAGCCGCGAGATGGTCTCCGATTTCGCGGAGTGGCTCGGTCAGCGGCGCGGCGCGGGGAGGGAGCCGGCGATGCTGGCCGACGTCCTGACCAGCCTCGCCGAGCACGCCGACCGCCACCGCATGTTCATGCTGGGGCAGCTCCTGCTGGAGCGCGCGGTCGAGCTCGATCCCGAGCGGCGGGCGGCGCGGCTGCTGCTGGCGATCAGCTACGAGCGGCTGGGCCGCTACGACGGCGCGGTCGCCCAGCTCGAGCGCCTCGTGGCCCTCGACGCCCGCAATCAGGAGGCGCGGCTGCGGCTCGCGGTGCTGCTCGAGCGGACCGGCCGGGGCGCCGAGGCCGAGGGCATCCTGCGCCGGCTGGTGCGCGAGCGGCCGGACGACTGGGTGCTCTCGCTGGCGGTCCAGACCCTGGCCCGGCGGCTCGCCGACGGCGGCCGGCCCGGCGAGGCGGCAGCGGTGCTGGAGCGCGGCATCGCGAGGCTTCCCCGCGACCAGCGGCTCCACCTGCAGCTCGCCTGGACGCTCGACCGGGCGGGGAGGCCGAGGGAGGTGGCGGCTGTCCTGGCGCGGCTGCCGATCGGGGCGGAGGCCTCCGGGGCGTCGCCGCGGTTCCACTACGCCGAGTCCTCGGCGTCGGCGCTCGCCCCGGTGCGCGAGGCCCTGGCCCGCGGCATGACGGCGCGGCTGCCGCTCCTCGCCCGCGCGCTGCAGGGCGAAGGCGGCCGGGGGCCGGCGCCGTGAGGCGGTCGCCGCAAGCCCCTCCGGCGCTCGGGGCGCTCGGGGTGCTCCGGGTGCTCCGGGTGCTCGGAATGACGCTCCTGGCACTCGTCGGAGCGGTCCCGGCGGCCGCCCAGGAGGCCGGGGTCCACATCGTCTCGCCGCCGCCCGGCCGCTCCGCCTTCGAGACCGTGACGTTCGAGGCCGAGGTCGTCGGCCGCGAGGTCTCCGAGGTCGTCTTCCTGGTGGACGGCCGCGAGCTGCGCCGCTTCCGGAAGCCGCCCTACCGCGCCCAGGTGGACCTCGGCGACGACGTCGGCGCCCACCGCTTCGAGGTCGTGGTCCTGGGTCCGGCCGGCGAGCTGCGCCGCGAAGTGCGCGAGACCCCGGCGCTGGAGATCGACGAGCGCATCGACCTCGCCCTGCAGCAGCTCTACGTGAGCGTCGAGGGGCGCGCCGCCGGGCGGGCCTTGCGGGCGGACGACTTCGTGGTCCGCGACGCCGGCGCCCGCCAGCGGATCGTCACCTTCGAGACTGGCGACGCCGCCCTCGCCGTAGCGCTCGTGGTGGACGCCAGCGAGAGCATGCGCGGAGAGCGGCTCGCGGCGGCGCTCGCCGGGGCGCGCTCCTTCATGAACGGGATGCGCGCCCTCGACGAGGCGTCGATCGTGCTCTTCTCCGACTCGATCCGCTACCGCTCGCCCTTCACCCAGGACGCCGACGAGCTCGCCCCTGCGCTGGCCGAGGTCGAGGCCGGCGGCGGCACGGCGCTCAACGACGCCCTCTTCCTCGCCATCCGCGGTCTCGAGAGCCGGCAGGGGCGCCGGGTGGTCGTGCTGCTCTCCGACGGCGTCGACATCCACAGCGCGCTGCGCGCCCGGGACGTCCTCTGGACGATGCGCCGCTGCCGCTCGCTGGTCTACTGGATCGCGCTCGCCGACGGCGATGACGGCTCGGTGCTCTCCATGTGGCGCGACGTCGAGCGGCACGCCGAGGAGCGCGCCGAGCTCCGCCGCCTGGTCGAGGAGAGCGGCGGCCGGGTGATCGAGATCGAGACCGTCGACCGGGCCGCCCGGGCCTTCGCCGAGATCCTGACCGAGCTGCGCCGCCAGTACGTCATCGGCTACTACCCGACCGTGGATCTCGACGACGGCGCCTGGCACCCGGTCGCGGTGCGCCTGAAGAAAAAGAGCGGCAAGCTCCGCACCCGCGGCGGGTATCTGGACTACTGAGCCGTCCCGGGGGCCGGCTCGAGTCGCCGGCGGGGCGGGTGCCGAGGATCCTCCGCGGAACCACCCGACCGGGTGGCGCGCGGCCGAGACGCCGATCGTACGCTGGCTGCAGACCGCTTTCCACACGACCACGGCTCGCCGGGCAGGGTGTTCCGGCGAGCCCGGAAAGGAGTCGAGTCATGACAGCCGAGACGAGGTGGAGAACGCCGAGCGCGATCCTGGCCCTCTTTCTGGTCACGGGCTTCGCCGCGCCCGCGCTGGTCGCGCAGGCCCCGGCCGACCCGCCGGCCCAGCTTCACGGGGAGCTGGGATCGGCCGAGACCCTCGAGAGCGCGGAATACCGTTTCCCCCGGCGGGACTGCTGCGAGCGGACGAAGTACGGCGTCCTGGTGGCGCGCCAGGACGTGCCCGAGTTCGAGGAGCCGTTCGGGCCCGGCTACCAGGTGGCGTTCGACGAGGTGATCGACACCAAGGGCTACAGCGAGATCCGGCTGTGGGTCCACGTCTTCGTGGACAACTACGCGACGGGTCCGGTGACCAGCCAGGCGCAGCTCAACGTCCGGTTCCTGCATCAGTTCCCCGGGGGCTCGTTCGACTACGAGCGGCAGACCCTGGGCTGGAACAACGTCACGAGCTACATCAACGGCTACGTCGCACGGCCGATCCTCGGCGACAGCCTACGGGTGCTCTGCAACCCGAGGAACATGCCGCCGGGTCCGTACGACATCTTCGTGACCTATCTTCTGGTGCGGTAGAGGCCACCGCCGTTCTGGATCGCCTCGGCGCGCTCGTCGCGCCCGCGCCGCGACTTGCGCAGCGCGGTGCCGACGCGCGGACAAACGCCTTGGCGAGGCCGCGAATCCATGGCAGAATGGTCTCGATTCCAATGTTCGCCGCGGCTGGCAGCGCCGCGAGTTGACAGGCGTCGGAGCGTGCCGGCAGAGGTCGTTCTCTCCGCGCCTCTCTGACGCCTCGACCCATCCAACCCGACCCTCCGGGATCGGGTCGGCAAAGGGTCGAGAAAGGGGGCTGGATCTTGAACTCCTACGAACGGAAGTCTTCGTGCATTTCGCTGGGTGTGTTGCTCTTGAGCGTGGGCTTCTTTCTTTCGGGCGTCCCGGCACTGGGCGAAGAGGGTGCAAAGGAGCGCACGGTCGACCAGGTCAGCGAGGCGATCGCCAAGACCTGGAGCGCTTCCAATGACCTCAACACCCTCTTGGAGCTTGCCTCGTTGGCGCCAAGGGCCGGCGAGTACTCGCTTGGGGAGATTACCCGCAAGCAGGCGTTGGACGGCGCGAGGCGCGCGGCAACGAAGCTCGAGAGGGAGCTCAAGGCCCTTCAGGACGTGAGGCACGCGGCGACCCCGGAGCAGAGGCGGACGATCAACGGCCTGACCTATATCGCCGAGGCCAGAAGGCGGGCTTTCGAAGACGTTCTGGCCGCCTTCATCTTCGGCATCGTGGAATCCAAGTGCACGAGCCTGTGGAGTTGCATCGGATTCGAGTTCGATTGCGTGGTCAACGGCGGCACCTACAACTGCGAGGTCGAGCACTGGTCGGGCGCGTGTGAGCAGGCGAGCTGTAGCGAGGACATCGACTGATCCCAATCGTGTAGAAACCGCGCGGCGGATTCCAGGCCCGCCGTCGAGCGGTCACCCCGGCTGCGTGCGCCGTCCGGCCCGCCGTCGGCGCTGGACACCGCCGGGGCTCGGCCCTTCCGCCGGTCAGTGACCGGCGCGCGAGAAATGCCGGTAGAGCCCGGCGGTGATCCAGGTCGCCAAGAGGAAGATGGCGGCCGGCAGGACCATCCCGATTAGCGGCCAACGCGACCCCGCGCGCTCGCGAGCCGGCGGCCGCTCGATCGCCGGCGCCTGCGGCTCCGGCTCGGCGACTGCCTTCACCCCCTCGGCCGGCGGCGACTCCGCCAGCGAGGCGACGATGAGAACGCCGCCGACAATCCCGAGGACGGTCGCCGCCATCACCGCCCAGGCGACGGGAGTCATCACTCTCTCGGCCTTGACGATCCGCCGCCGGTAGTTGACGTAGGCGAGGAAGAGCCCCAGGACGCTCACCCCGTAGGCCATCGCCATGCCCAGGATCTTGCCTACCGCGTCGCTGATCATGACCCCGTCGCCTCCCAGCGCGTCCTGCGTTCGACGCGCTCGAGGTAGCCCTCTTGCGCGTGCTCGAAGGCCACCGAGAGCGCCCGGAGCTTGGGGTCGATGACCCGGAACATCGCCCAGGCGCAGAGGACGCTCGCCGCGAGGCAGACGAACCCCCACGTCTTGAGCAGGAGCGTGCCGGCCACGCCGACCGCGACCAGCAGATAGCAGGCGGCCGACAGCACCGCGGCGACCACGTCGTGCGACGTCCACATGTCGGCCTCCTCCGGCTTCCAGTCGCGCTGCAGGAGGCCGTGGGCCCTGTGGCTCTCCGTCGCCGGGATCAGCCCGCGCCGGATCGCCTCGCGCTTGACCGGCCCCCACAGGCCGGCCGGGCGCGCCTGCACGTAGTAGTGAACCAGGTGGTCCATGTCGTCGGGCTTGGTGAGAAAGCAGACCGGGACGTAGACGACGCCGACCAGGATGGCCAGAAGCCAGAAGTTGGCCCAGTCCGGCAGCGCCGGCAGCACGCCCAAGGCCGGCAGCACG
>JBFJMD010000030.1:0-12340 GCA_041634115.1 Thermoanaerobaculia bacterium
GAGATGTTGTTGCGGCGCCTAGCCGACCAGCTTCGCGTCGAGCGAGATCTCGACCCCGGCGAGGGCCTGGGAGACGGGGCAGTTCTTCTTGGCGCCTTCGGCGTGCTCGTGGAACGCGGCCTCGTCGATCCCCGGCACCGAGGCCTCGGTGGTGAGCTCGATGCGGGTGATCTTGAAGCCCTCGCCGACCTTCTCGAGGTGGGCGCGGGCGCTGGTCGCGACGCTCTTGGGGCTGAAGCCGGACTTGCCGAGCCCGGCGGAGAGCGCCATCGAGAAGCAGCCGGCGTGGGCGGCGGCGATGAGCTCCTCGGGGTTGGTGCCGGGCGATTCCTCGAAGCGGGAGCCGAACGAGTACTTCCCCTCGTAGGCGCCGCTGCCGAGCTTCATCTTGCCGTTGCCCTCCTTGAGGGTCCCTTCCCAGCGGGCGCTGGCGTTGCGTACGGGCATCTGTCTCTCCTTTGCGTTGCGAGGTGGGGGTCGGTGTCGGACGGTCAGGATACCCGACGGCCGCGCTCGCCGCCAGCCTTCGCCGATCGTAGTCAGGTCGGCTGCGGTCTTCGGCACCCTCCAGCGGCGAAGCGGCGCTCACCCTGCCTCAAGGCCGGCATCGCATTGAGCAAGGCCTGACGGGGCCGCCCGGGGTCCGCTCCCGTCAGTCGTCGCCGTAGATTGCGACCTGGGGGACGCCGTCGGCGAGAATCCAGCCGCGGTACATGCCCTCGGTGTTGAAGACCAGGGCGGGGCGACCCTGGCCGTCGAGGGCGATGACCCCGGCGGCGCCGCCGGCGTCCTTGAGGATCCCGATCACCCGCTCGGCGGCCTCCCGGATCGGGAGCCCCTGGTAGCGCATGCGGGCGCAGATGTCGTAGGCCACCGCGTAGCGGATGAAGAACTCGCCCTTGCCGGTGCCGGAGACGCCGCAGCCGGCCTCGGCGTAGGTGCCGGCGCCGACGATCGGCGAGTCGCCGATCCGGCCGTGCTTCTTGTTGGTGAGCCCTCCGGTCGAGGTCGCCGCCGCGATCCGCCCCTCGCGGTCGAGGGCGACGGCTCCCACCGTGCCGAGCCCGCCCGGCCCGCCGCGGCCGCCTTGCCCGGAGCCGCTGCCGCCGCCGTCCGGGAGCGGCTCGAGGTCGGCCCCGGGAGGCGCCTCCCGTTCGCGCGCCTGGAGCAGCGCCTTCCAGCGCCGCTCGGTGAAGAAGTACGAGGGATCGACGATCTCGAGGCCTTCGGCGGCGGCGAAGGCTTCGGCCCCGGAGCCGGCGAGCAGCACGTGCGGCGTCCGCTCCATGACCGCGCGGGCGGCGGTGATCGGGTTCTTGATCCGGGTCACCCCGGCGACCGCCCCCGCCGCCAGCGTCGAGCCGTCCATGATCGAGGCGTCGAGCTCGTTCTTGCCTTCGGCGGAGAAGACAGCCCCCTTGCCGGCGTTGAAGAGCGGCGAGTCCTCGAGCAGCCGCACGGTCGCCTCGACCGCGTCGAGGGCGGAGCCGCCCTCGCGCAGGATGGCGTGGCCGGTGGCGAGCGCCTCGGAGAGCTTGTCTCGATACTGGCGCTCCAGGTCGGGCGTCATGATCTCGCGCGTGATGGTCCCGGCGCCGCCGTGGATCACCAGCGCCACTCCCGGACTTCCCTCGTCGCTGCCGGCCGCGCTGCAGGCCGGGAGCAAGGTGGCGAGGAGGGCGATCGCGAGGTACGCAGGTTGGAGACCCGGCTTCATGGCGACTGTCTATCACAGGCCCGAGCACGGTGGCGCCCGGACCCGCGCCGGGCGCATCCGATTGGATTCGCCCCCCACGGGTGAGGGCGCTACCACCGCGTCCGACGGCCGCCGATAAGATGTCCGCGTGACGCTCGCGGTGCGCCAGATCGTCGAGGACCTGCGGCGGGACGCTCGGGTCGGCCCGCAGCTCGTGGACGCCCTCTACCTGCCGCCCGCCGAGGCCCGGTACGGCGACCTCGACCCGCCGCTCGCGCCGCCGCTCGCCGCCGCCCTCCGGCGCTCGGGCGTCGAGCGCCTCTGGAGCCACCAGGCGGCGGGGCTCGCCGCGGTGCGCGCCGGCCGCGACGTCCTCGTCACCACCCCGACCGCCTCCGGCAAGTCCCTGGTCTTCCACCTGCCGGTGCTCGAGGCGGCGGCGCGCGGCGAGCCCGGCCGCGCGCTGTTCCTCTTTCCGCTCAAGGCCCTGGGCCAGGACCAGAGGGGCAAGCTGGAGGCGCTGGCCGCCGCGGCGGGAATTCAGGGACAGGCACCGAATTCGCCAAATTCGGTGCCTGTCCCTGAGTTCCCCGAATTCCCGCTCTGCGCGGTCTACGACGGCGACACCAGCCGCACCCGTCGCCAGCAGATCAAGAACGACTTCCCGCGCGTCGTGGTCTCCAACCCCGACATGGTGCACCTCGGGCTGCTCGGCTACTGGCGCTCCTGGTCGCCGTTCTTCCGCGACCTGCGCTGGATCGTGCTCGACGAGCTGCATACGTACCGCGGCATCTTCGGCAGCCACTTCCACCACGTGCTGGAGCGGCTGCTCAGGCTCTGCCGGGAGCAGGGCGCCCGGCCGACGCTGGTCGCCTCCTCGGCCACCGCCGCCAACGCCGGCGAGTTCGCGGCGCGGCTGACCGGGCGCGAGTTCGAGTGGATCGCGGAGTCGGGGGCGCCGCGCGAGGGCCGCCACTTCCTGCTCTTCCGCCCCGACGCCAGCCCCTACACCTTCGCGCTGCAGCTCCTCGTGCGGCTGCTCGAAGCCGACATGAAGACCATCGTCTTCACCAAGGCGCGGCGGATCACCGAGCTGCTCTACTCGTGGCTGCGCCAGCAGGAGCCGGGGCTGGCCTCGCGGGTCGCCAGCTACCGCTCCGGGTTTCTGGCCAGCGAGCGCCGCAAGATCGAGCGCGACCTGTTCAGCGGCCGGCTCGCCGGGGTGATCTCGACCTCGGCGCTGGAGATGGGGATCGACGTCGGCGGCCTCGACGCCTGCGTGCTGGTGGGCTACCCGGGGAGCGTCATGGCCACCTGGCAGCGCTCGGGCCGGGTGGGGCGCGCCGGCCGCGAGTCGATCACCGCGCTGGTGGCGCTGCCCGACGCCCTCGACCAGTACCTGCTCGACCACCCGAGCGAGCTCGTCGGCCGCCCCTGCGAGCGGCTGGTGGTCGATCCCCTGAACGAGCCCGTCGGCCGCGCCCACCTGGTCTGCGCCGCCGCCGAGCTGCCGCTCCAGAAGACGGGCGACCGCGGCTATCTCGAGCCGCGGGCGGCGCTGGTCGGCGAGCTGCTGCGCGACCGCGAGCTGCTCCAGTCGGAGGACGAGACCGAGCTGCTGTCGCCGCGGCGCCGGCCGCAGCGCAAGGTGAGCCTGCGCGGCACGGGCCAGACCGCCACGATCCTGAACAGCCGCAGCGGCCGGGTGGTGGGCACCGTGGACGGCGTGCGGGTGCTGCACGAGTGCCACCCGGGCGCCGTCTACCTCCATCGCGGGCGGCAGTACCTGGTGCACGAGCTCGACCTCGAGGGGGAGAAGGTGCACGCCGAGCCGGTGCGCCTCGACTACTTCACGACCCCGCTGACCGAGAAGGACACCGAGATCCTGGAGGTGCTCGAGCGCCGGCGCGACGGCCCGCTCGCCGCCTGGCTCGGCCGCCTGCTGGTGACCGAGCGCGTGGTGGGCTACGAGCGCAAGAAGATCTTCGGCGGCGAGTCGATCGACCGCCACCGGCTCGAGCTGCCGCCGGTGCGCTTCGACACGGTCGGCCTCTGGTGGGCGGCGCCGGCGCCGATCGAAGAGGCGTTGAAGCTCAAGGGCGAGGACTTCATGGGGGCGCTCCACGCCTCCGAGCACGCCGCGATCTCGCTCTTCCCGCTGCACGCGATCTGCGACCGCGGCGACATCGGCGGCATCTCGCTGGCGCTCCACCCGCAGGTCGGCAGCGGCTGCGTCTTCGTCTACGACGGCCACCCGGGAGGGGTCGGCATCGCCGAGCGCGGCTTCCGCGACCTGCCGGAGCTCTTGACGCGGGTGCTGGAGCTGCTCGACTCCTGCGAGTGCGAGCGCGGCTGCCCGTCGTGCGTCCAGTCGCCCAAGTGCGGCAACGGCAACCGGCCGCTCGACAAGGGCGGGGCGGCGCGCACGCTGCGCATCCTGCTGGGGCGGGAGGCGGCGCCGTCGGCGATCGGCGAGCCGCCCGAGGTGCGGCCGCGGGCCGAGCCGCCGGCCGACGATTCGGCCGCGGGGGTCGGAGAAGCCGAGGTCGGAGAGCCGTCCGCCGCGCCGAGCGCGGGCTCGGCCGTCGGACCGGCCGCGCCGGAACCGGCGCCCGCGCCGCCTGCCGTCGAGTCCGCGGCGCCGACGGTGAGTCGGCGGGCCCGGGCGCCGCGCGGTCCCGCCGCCGTCGCCGCGCCGCCGCGGCGTACGATGCTCTTCGACCTCGAGACGGTGCGCTCGGCGGCCGAGGTCGGGGGCTGGGCGAACGCCCACCGGATGCGGGTCGCGGTCGGGGTCGTCTGCAACCTCGAGGAGGGGCGCTTCGAGACCTTCCGCGAAGACGGCGTCGCGGCCCTCGTCGAGCGCCTCGAGACGGCCGACCGGGTCGTGGGCTTCAACGTCAAGCGCTTCGACTACCGGGTGCTCGCCGGCTACACCGGCCTCGACTACGCCCGGCGGCTCCCCACCCTCGACCTGCTCGAAGACGTCGCCGCCACCCTCGGCTTCCGGCTCGGCCTGAACCACCTGGCGCGCGAGACGCTGGGGGTGGAGAAGACGGCCGACGGCCTGCAGAGCCTGGAGTGGGTGCGCGAGGGGCGGCTCGAACGGGTCGAGGAGTACTGCCGCCGCGACGTCGAGATCCTGCGCGACCTCTACCTCTTCGGCCGGCGGATGGGCTACGTGCTGTTCCGCGACAAGGAGCAGCGCCGCATCCGGCTGCCGGTGGACTGGTAGCCGGCGCGGGTGCCTACTCGGCGGCCGCGGTCACCGCCTCGCCGGCCGCGGCCGGGGCCTCGGCGGCGAGCACCTTCACCACCCGGTCGAGGGCCCAGTCGAGCTCCTCGCGGGTGATGGTCAGCGGCGGCGCCAGCCGGATCACGTGCTCGTGGGTCTCCTTGCAGAGCAGGCCCTCGTCGCGCAGCGCCTCGCAGAAGCGGCGCGCGCCGCCCGCCTCCGGCCGCAGCTCGATCCCCACCCAGAGGCCGCGGCCGCGAATCTCCCGGACGTGCGGCGAGTCGATCTCGGCCAGCCGCGCCATGCAGTGCTCGCCGAGCTCGCGCGAGCGCTCGACCAGGCCCTCCTCGACGAGGACGTCGAGGGCGGCGCAGGCGACCGCGGCGGCGATCGGGTTGCCGCCGTAGGTCGAGCCGTGGTCGCCGGGCCGGAAGACGTCCATCACGGGGTCGTCGGCGAGCACCGCCGAGACCGGATAGAAGCCGCCCGAGAGCGCCTTGCCGACGATCACCACGTCGGGGCGGATGCCCTCGTGCTCGTAGGCGAACATCTTGCCGGTGCGCCCGAGGCCGGACTGGATCTCGTCGACCATCAGGAGCGCGCGGTGCTGGTCGCAGAGCTCGGCGAGCCGCGCCAGGTAGCCGTCGGGGGGCAGCAGGATGCCGCCCTCGCCCTGGACGGGCTCGACCAGGATCGCCGCGACCTTCGGGTGCATCGCCCGCTCGACCGCGGCGGCGTCGCCGAACGGCAGCAGCCGGAAGCCGGGGGCGAAGGGACCGAACTGGTGGCGGTACTGGGCCTCCGAGGAGAAGCCGACGATGGTGGTGGTGCGGCCGTGGAAGTTGTTCTCGAAGACCAGGATCTCGGCCTCGCCGTCGGGCACCCCCTTGATCGAGTAGGCCCACTTGCGGGCCGCCTTGATGGCGGTCTCGACCGCCTCGGCGCCGGTGTTCATCGGCAGCACCCGAGCGTAGCCGGACAGCTCGCAGATCTTCTCGTAGAACTCGGCCAGCCGGTCGTTGTAGAAGGCGCGCGAGGTGAGCGCGAGACGGCCCGACTGCTCGACCAGGGCGGCGCGGATGCGCGGGTGGCAGTGGCCCTGGTTGACGGCGGAGTAGGCGGCGAGGAAGTCGAGGTACTTGCGGCCCTCCACGTCCCAGACCCAGCAGCCCTCGGCGCGCCGGATCACGACGTCGAGCGGGTGGTAGTTGTGGGCGCCGTAGCGCTCTTCGAGCTGGATGTAGTGCTGGGAGTCCTGGGTCATGGGAGCGCTCTCCTCGTCGCGGCTACCGCGGGATCTGTCCGGAGGCGACGCCGCCCGGAACGGCGGGCCGCCGGCCCAAATTGTACACGCTCCGCCAAGCCCACCAGTAGCGCCCGGACCCCGTGCCGGGCGTTCTACCCGGACCCCGTGCCGGACGTTGCGCCCGGACCCGTGCCGGGCGTCCTACCCGGACCCCGCGCCGGGCGTAGCGCCCCGGACCCCGTCCCGGGCGTTCGGCCCGGACCCCGTCCCGGGCGTTCGGCCCGGACCCGTGCCGGCCGCATCCCATCGAAGCGTCCCCCGGGCGCAGGAGTGCGATCGTCTCCGGCCCGGAAGGGCGAGCGCCGATCCAGTAAGCTTGCGGGATCATGTCTGCAAAAGAACCGAAGCGGCCCCCGTCCTCCCCTCCGGAGTGGGGCAAGGTGCCGAGGAGCGCCGAGGAGGGGCGGTTCCTCACCGGGCCGCAGCGCCGCAGCTCCGAGATCGCGCGCGGCTTCCGGATCTACCTCGAGTTCCTGCGCGGCTTCCGCAAGCTCCACTTCGTCGGCCCCTGCGTCACCGTCTTCGGCTCGGCGCGCTTCGACGAGGACCACCGTTACTACGCCCTCGCCCGCGAGGTCGGCCGGCGTCTGGCCCTCGCCGGCTTCACGGTGATGACCGGCGGCGGTCCGGGCATCATGGAGGCCGCCAACCGGGGCGCCAGGGACGGCGGCGGCTGCTCGGTGGGCTGCAACATCGAGCTGCCGCAAGAGCAGCAGCCGAACCCGTACCTCGACGTCTGGGTGGACTTCCGCTACTTCTTCGTCCGCAAGGTCATGCTGGTCAAGTACTCGTACGCGTTCGTCCTGATGCCGGGCGGCTTCGGCACGATGGACGAGATGTTCGAGACGGCGACGCTGATCCAGACCGGCAAGATCGAGGACTTTCCGCTGGTGCTGATGGGCCGCGACTACTGGGCGCCGCTGCTGGAGTTCATGCACGGCAAGATGGTGGGGACGGGGACGATCAGCGCCGACGACCCGGAGCGCTTCCTGGTCACCGACTCGCCCGAGGAGGCCGTCGAGCACGTTCTCGCGACCGCGACCCGACGCTTCGGGCTGGAGTGGCGCCGGGTGCCGCGCCCGCGGCGGGTCTTCGGCGAGCGGGTGCCGCGGTCGCGGGCCGCCCAGCCGCCGGTCTCGCGCCCCGGTTGAGCCAGAGGGTGTCGGCGCCGCTTCCCGTCGCGCGGCTCCAGGTCGTCGCCGCGGCGCTGCTTTTCTCGACCGGCGGCGCGGCGATCAAGGCGACTTCGCTCGGCAGCTGGCAGGTGGCGGGCTTTCGCTCCGGCATCGCCGCCCTCACCCTCGTCGTGCTCCTGCCCGCGGCGATGCGGTGGATCTCCTGGCGGGCCCTCGTCGTCGGCGGCGGCTACGCCGGTGCCCTCGTCTGCTACGCCCTCGCCAACAAGCTCACGACCGCGGCGAACACGATCTTCCTGCAGTCGGCGGCGCCGCTCTACATCCTGCTGCTCGGTCCCTGGCTGCTCGGCGAGCGGCTGCGGCGCCGGGACCTGGGGCTCCTGGCGCTGCTCGCCGTCGGCCTGGCGCTCTTCTTCGTCGAGATCGAAGCGCCGCTGGCGACGGCGCCGGACCCCCTCACCGGCAACCTGCTGGCCGCCGGCGCCGGGATCTTCTGGGCGCTGACGCTGGTCGGCCTGCGCTGGCTCGGTCGCGGCCGCGACGACCGGCTGGAGTCGACCGCGTCGGTTCTCGTCGGCAATCTCCTGGCGCTGGTCGTCTGCCTGCCGCTGGCGCTGCCCGCGGGCGGCCACGGCGCGGTCGACTGGCTCGTCGTCGTCTACCTGGGGGTGGTCCAGATCGGGCTCGCCTACGTGCTCCTGACCTCGGCCCTGCGGGTGGTGCCGGCGCTCGAGGCCTCGCTGCTGATCCTCGTCGAGCCGGTCTTCAACCCGGTCTGGGCCTGGTGGCTCCACGGCGAGCGGCCGGGCGCCTGGTCGCTGGCCGGCGGCGCGCTGATCCTGGCGGCGGTGGGCGCCCGGGTGCTGCGCGACGGGCTCGCGGCGCGGCGGCGCGCGCCTCGCTAGCTGAAGCGCGTCTGCTGACGTACCGGGTCGGGGTTGCCGGCGCGGGGCTCGCGGCCGGCGGCCCGGAGGCGGCCGGGCTCGGTCTCGACCCCGGCGACGGCGGCGGGGCAGTGCAGATCGCGGCGCCGCTGGAGGTCGGCCTTCACCGCCTCTTTGAAGGCCTCACCGTCCTCGACGCCGCCGAGCTCGCGGCGGTAGTCGGCGATGTCCAGGACCTCGAAGGAGATCTTCAGCGTCCGGAAGGGCCGCGGCAGGAGCTGGCCGGGCACCTGGACGTGGTGGAGGCCGCCGCTGTAGGCGACCAGGAACCGGCCCTCCGGGATCACCCGCAGGATGTCGGAGATGCCGCCGCGCACGGTCATCGGCTTGCCGTGCTTGTCGAGCCCGTTGGCGCGCATCATCCGGCCCTCCGGCAGGATGACGACCAGGCTGTCGTCGTCGATCCGCCCGAGCACCGCCTCCCAGGTGTGGTCGGGGCGGCGGCTGATCGCCATGAGATGCGG
This sequence comes from Thermoanaerobaculia bacterium, assembly GCA_041634115.1. Lineage (GTDB taxonomy): Bacteria > Acidobacteriota > Thermoanaerobaculia > Multivoradales > JAHEKO01 > JBFJMD01. The sequence goes on from JBFJMD010000030.1 coordinate 8,782, forward strand.
CGCCAGCAGCTTCAAGAAGGTGCCGACGACCGGTCGCGAGACGGTGACCTCGGCGGCCGGCACCACGGCGCGGCGGGCGATCTCGCGCAGGAAGTAGTTCGGCACGCTGCCGGCGAAGAGCCACTCGAAGAGGCTGGTGTGGTGGAGCAGGGCGATGACCCGAAGGTCGGCCAGCGGCGGCCGCGGCATCTCCGTCATCCAGCGGGCCTCGAAGCGGTAAAAGACGAGGGTCGCCAGCTTGATCGCCAGCAGCAGGAGGTATCGAAGATAGCTTGCCATGTGCCGAGCCCGGGTCGGAGGCGACCGGCGGGGCCGTAGAGATCGGGGCGGAGCGCGCGTTTCGACCAGCAGGATTCTGCCACAGGCGGCGCCGGCGCGCGAGCACCGGCGGCCGAGATCGACCGCGGGCTCGGCAAGGGTCGGGTTAAGATGCGCCCCATGAACACGATCGATCTCTCGGGAAAGAAGGCCCTCGTCATGGGGGTCACGAACAAGCGCAGCCTCGGCTGGGCGATCGCCTCGGAGCTCATCGCGGCCGGGGCGGAGATGGCCTTCACCTACCAGGGCGAGCGGCTGCGGGGCGAGATCGAGAAGCTGACCGCCGATCTCGAGGGCGTCCGCCGCTACCCGTGCGACGTGACGCAGGAGGCCGAGCTCGACGCGGTCTTCTCCGATCTGGGCGAGGCCTGGGGCGGCATCGACGCGATCGTCCACGCCATCGCGTTCGCGCCGCGGGCGGCGCTCGAGGGGCGCTACGTCGAGACCGCCCGCGCCGACTGGCTGACGGCGCTCGAGGTGTCGGCCTACTCGCTCGTCGCGGTGGCCCAGAAGGCGGAGCCGCTGCTGCGGCCCGGGGCGGGCATCGTCACCCTGACCTACCACGCCTCGGAGCGGGTGGTGCCGAAGTACAACGTGATGGCGATCGCCAAGAGCGCCCTCGAGGCCAGCGTGCGCTACCTCGCCTACGAGCTCGGAGCCCAGGGGATCCGGGTCAACGGCGTCTCCGCCGGGCCGGTCAAGACCATCGCGGCGCGCAGCATCCCCGGCTTCATGGAGATGTACAAGCGGTTCGCGGCGATGGCGCCGCTCAAGCGCAACATCACCCACGAGGAGGTCGGCCAGCTCGGCCTCTTTCTGCTGTCGCCGCTGGCGTCGGGGATCACCGGCGAGGTGGTCTACGTCGACGCCGGATACCACATCATGGGAATGGACCTGGAGTAGCGCCCCCGCCGGTGGCGGGCGGTCCGATCCCAACCGCCCGGCACGGGTCCCGCCGCTACCGTGCGCTGCGCAGGCGCTTGAACTGCTCCATGCGCTTTTCCAGCAGGTTCTCCTCCATGGCCAGGCCCGCCTGGAGCATCAGCAGCTCCAGCTCGTTGTAGGGGCCGATCGGCTCGTCGCCGGGCAGGTTGTCGCCGTAGAAGACGAGCAGCACCGCGTCGTTGACCAGCAGCGGCAGCGCCAGCACGTCCCGCGGGTGGTGGCCGCCGAGCTGCTCGATCAAATAGTGGTTCCATTCGACCAGGTCGAGTGGGCCGCGGTAGGCGCCCTTGCGCTCGACCGCCTCGGTCAGCACCGAGGGCTGGTCGGCGGGAATCCGGAGCTCGCGAATGCGGTCGTCGGCGCCGGCGGCGGGGCCGACGCCGAACTGGCCCATCCCGCAGAACTCGCCCTGGCGGATGAAGAACAGGACGCCGCGGCGGACGACGCCCCGCGCGAACTGGAGGATCTTCGAGGTGACCTCGCCGGTGAACTCCGGGGAGCGGATCTCGGCCATGACCTCGCGGAGAGAGGGGCCACCTTCCCGGGGCGCCGGGGCGGCCGGCGCGGCGGCTCCGCCCCCCGGCTCCGCCGCCGCTTCGGCCCCGTCCTTGAGCGCGTCGTCGAGCTCGGTGGTGATCTTCAGCAGCACCTGATCGGCGCTCAGCCCCTCGCTCAGCAGAAAGTCCTCGGCGTCAACCCCGATCTCGCCGTGGTCGGGAAAGTCCAGCACGTCGAACTTGAAGTAGCCCGAGTCCCAGGTCAGGAACTCGGCGATCACCCTTTCGACCTGCTCCCGGATCACCCGCTCGAGCTCCGCCCGCGAGAGCCCGCCGCTGTCGACGAGGATCGTGCCGAGCCGCGTGTCCTCGGACGAGCTCTCCTGGAGCTCGAGCGCCCGGACCAGCGCCTCCTCGGTGATCAGCCGCTGGCAGAGCAGCAGGTTGCCCAGGGTCTCGCGGGCCGAGCTGGTGGCGGCGTAGATGATCTTGCCGCGGCGGAAGGCGATCAGCCCCTGGCCCTCGCGGCAGGTGAGGCTCAGGCGGCCGCTCTTGCCGGTGGTGGCGAGGATCTGCAGGAGATCGGTGATCTTGAACTGATCCAGCTTGCCGACGAAGCTCATGATCGGGGTACCCGGCGGCCCGGCGGCCGAGGATACAACATCGGGTCTCAGCGGAAGTCGTGGCTCGGGGTGGCGGGGTAGGGCGCCCGCCGCGGCGGGCGGGCGGCCGGGGCGCCGGGCTCCGGGGCGCGGGTGAACTCGGCGAGGCTCCAGAAGCGCTCGCCCCGCAGCGAGAGCGAGCCGTCCCGCTTCTGGAGCACCCCTTCGACCACCAGGCCCGCGGAGCCGACGATGAGCCGGCGGTGCTCGCGCAGCAGGTCGGGGGAGACGATCGCCTGGGCCATGCCGGTCTCGTCCTCGACCGTGAGGAAGAGCATTCCCTTCGCCGTTCCCGGGCGCTGGCGCACGATCACCGAGCCGGCGATCCGCACCCGCGCCCCGTGGAGGCGCGCGGCGAGGTCGGCGGCCCGGACCACCCCCCGGCGCTCGAGGGTGGAGCGCAGGTGGGCCAGCGGGTGGGGGCCGGTCGTCAGGCCCGCCGTGGCGTAGTCGGCGAGGGTCTCCTCGAGCGGCGTCATCTCCGGCAGCGGCGAGCGCTCCCGACGCTCACCCCGCGGCCCCCGGCCCGGCTCGAACAGCGGCCCCGCGGGGCGGGCGACCCGGCTCACCTGCCAGAGTGCCTCGCGCCGGGTCAGGCCGAGGCCGGCGAGCGCCCCGGCCTCGGCCAGGGTGGCGAGCTCCGGCGCGCGCAGGCGGCAGCGGCGCGCCAGGTCGTCGGCGTCGCGGAAGGGGCGCCGGCGGCGCTCGCGCTCGACCGCCTCGCCGGCCTCCCGGCGCAGACCCCTGACGTAGCGCAGGCCGAGGCGGATGGCTCCGGCCACCCCGGCGGCCCCGGCGGCCCGGGCGCGGCCGCCGGCCGGGGGCGCGGCCGCCCTCTCCCAGCGGCACTTCCAGTCCGAGCGCCCGGCGTCGATCGGCCGCACCTCGACCCCGTGGCGCTGGGCGTCCTTGACCAGCGTCGCCGGGTGGTAGAAGCCCATCGGCCAGGCGTTGAGCAGCGCGATCGTGAAGGCGGTGGGGTGGTGGCGCTTGAGGTAGGCGCTGGCGTAGGCGATCAGGGCGAAGCTGGCGGCGTGCGACTCCGGGAAGCCGTAGAGGGCGAAGGAGGTGATCGAGCGCACGATCGCCTCCCGGGTCTCGCCGACGATGCCGCGCTCGGCCATGCCGCCGCGCAGC
>JBFJMD010000031.1:0-12323 GCA_041634115.1 Thermoanaerobaculia bacterium
CCCGCAGGCGGCCCACGCCAGCGTCGGCTCGATCCTGCGCGACGTCCAGTTCGGCCGGCTGATCCACCAGGTGCACTTCTGGGGCGCCCAGGCGCTCATCGCGCTGCTCGTCCTGCGGCTCGCGCGCTTCTTCGTGCAGCGCCTCTACCGGGCGCCGCGCGAGCTCGTCTGGGTCTTCGGCGCCCTCCTGCTGCTGGTCTGTCTCCATTCCGACCTGACCGGCCGCTTCCTGCCCTGGACCGACTCCGCCTACTGGTCAAGCGTGCGGGCGCTCGAGATCGTCGGCGCGGTGCCGCTCTACGGCTCGGTCGTGCACTTCTTGATCGGCGGCGGCGGGGCGCTGGTCTCCGAGCTCACACTCATCCGCTTCTACGTGCTCCACGTCGCGGTGCTGCCCATGCTGGCGGTGGCGCTCGTCTACCTCCACTTCTCGACGGTGCGGCGCGTCGGTCTGAGCGAAGTCGGCGACGAGGCCTCGCTGCGAGGCCGCGACGCGCTGCGCGACCATCTCGTCAACCTGGGCATCGTGCTGGCGATGCTCTTCGGCCTGCTCGGCTCGCTCGCGGTGCTGGCGCCGGAGTCTTTCGGCGGCGCCGCGGACCCGTGGAGCACCGTGCCCGGTGCCCGCCCGCCCTGGTACCTGCTGGCGCCGTTCGGCCTTCTCGAGCTGACCTCCGGCTTCGTGCCGCGGCCGCTCGCCGGGGCGCTCCTCTTCCTCGTGTTCACCGCCTTCGTGGCGCTGCCCTTCCTGCACCGGCCGGCCGGGGGCGAGCGGCGGCGGATTCTTTCCGTCGCGATCGCCGCCGGGGCGGTCCTCGCCTGGGTGCTCTTGACCCTCTACGGAGCGCGGGTGGCGTGAGCGGCAGCCGGCCGCCGCGCGTCGCGGGCCTGCTGCTCGCGGCCCTCCTGACCGCCGCCGCCGCGGGCTCGCAGGAGAAGTGCGGCACCTGCCATCCGAGGGAGCGGGTGGCCTTCGAGCAGAGCGTGCACGCCGCGGAAGAGGTGAGCTGCGCCGGCTGCCACCGCGGCCGGGCGGGGACGCTGGACGTCGACGCCGCCCACGGCGGCGACTTCCGGGCCCTGACCGATCGCCGCCGGGAGCCGGGCCTGTGCGCGGAGTGCCACTCGGATCTGGCCCGGATGCGGCCCTACAACCTGCCGATCGACCAGCTCGCCGTCTACCGGACCTCCCACCACGGCGAGGCGGTGGCGCGGGGCGACACCCGCGCCGCGGTCTGCTCCGACTGCCACGGCGCCCACGAGGTGCGCCGGCCCGGCGATCCGGCGAGCCCGGCCCATCCCCGCAACCTGCCGGCGACCTGCGGCGGCTGCCACGGCGACCCCGAGCTCATGGGCCGCTACGGGCTGGACGCCGACCTGGTGGCGGCCTACCGGGAGAGCGTCCACGGCCGGGCGCTGCTCGAGGCCGGCAACCTGGCGGCGCCGGAGTGCACCGACTGCCACGGCGCCCACGGCCCGACGCCGCCGGGCTTCGGCGACGTCGACAAGGTCTGCGGCTCCTGCCACGTGGAGACCCGCCGCGCCTTCCTGGCCGGGCCGCACTACCGGGGCATGCTGGAGGCGGAGCTGCCGGAGTGCGCCTCCTGTCACCGCAACCACGCGATCCGCCGCTTCGACCTGTCGCAGCTCGAGGGCCTCTGCCTCGAATGCCACCAGGAGGACTCGGCGGAGGCCCTCGAGGGGCGCAAGATCCTGGCGCTCGTCGAGGCGGCCCGCGAGGAGGTCGAGCAGGCCGAGCAGCTGACCGCCGAGGCGGCGCGGGTGCCGATCGACGTCGAGGACCACCTGGGGCGGATCGAGGAGGCGAAGACCCATCTGACCGAGACCGATCCGCTGGTGCACGCCGTCTCGGTCGAAGCGGTCGAGGTGGCCACCCGGCGCGCCCGCTCGATCGGCGAGGAGGTGCGCCACGAGCTCTACGAGAAGCTCGACCGGCGCACCGCGCGCATGGGCCTGGCCCTGTTCTGGTTCTACGTGCTGATGACCCTGGCGGTGCTCTGGGCGTACAAGCGGCGCCTGCGGCGGCGGGGGCCGGCGGCGTGAGGCTGCGCGAGATCACCCTGGCGGGCTACGCGGTCGGCCTCCTGGCGGGCGTCGGCCTGGTGGCCACCTACGGCGCGATGGAGGTGAGCTCGACGCCCCGCTTCTGCGGCTCCTGCCACGTGATGGAGCCCTACTACGAGTCCTGGGTGACCTCGAGCCACGCCAACATCGCCTGCGTCGACTGCCACATCCCGCCCGGCATCACCGCCGAGTTCCGCAAGAAGTACGAGGCGCTGTCGATGGTCGCCCGCTACTTCACCGGCACCTACGGCACGAACCCCTGGGCCGAGGTCGAGGACTCTGCCTGCCTGGAATGCCACGAGCGCCGGCTGCTGGCCGGCTCCGAGGTCTTCGGCGACGTCCTGTTCGACCACCGCCCGCACCTGACCGAGCTGCGCCGCGGCAAGCGGCTGCGCTGCACGTCGTGTCATTCGCAGATCGTGCAGGGCAGCCACATCACCGTCACCGCGACGAGCTGCATCCTCTGCCACTTCAAGGGGGAGACCGCCCGCTCGGGCGCCTCCCGCTGCACCCTCTGTCACCAGATTCCGGAGGGGGTCGTCGACGCCGGCGGGCTCGCCTTCGACCACGGCGACGTCGCCCGCTTCGACATGGACTGCGAGTCCTGCCACACGCCGCCGCGCCCCGACGCCGGCGGCGTGCCCCGCGAGCGCTGCGTGACCTGCCACAACGACCCGGTGCGGCTCGCGGCCTACGGCGACGGCGACCTGCTCCACAAGACGCACGTCACCGACCACAAGGTCGAGTGCACCCACTGCCACCTGGAGATCGAGCACGTGGCGCCGCGGCACGCCGAGGCGACGACGAGCGAGTGCGGCGCCTGCCACGGCGGCGGCCACACGCCGGCGCGCGACCTCTACGCCGGCCTCGGGGGCAAGGGCGTGCCGCCGATGCCGGACGCCATGTACCGGGCGGGGGTGCGCTGCGAGGGCTGCCACTTCGAGGACGGGGGCGGGGCGGCGCGCAAGGCGGGGGCGGTCTCTTGCATGAGCTGCCACGGGCCGGGCTATCTGAAGATCTACGAGGGCTGGCGGCGCAGCCTCGCCGAGCGCGTCGGGGGCGTGCGGCGGGCGCTCGACGCGACCTCGCGGGCGGTCGGCGGCGCCGTGCCGGCCCTGGCGGACGCCCGTGCCAACGTCGAGCTGGTCGAGCGCGGCCGGGGCATCCACAACCTGCGCTTCAGCCTGGCGCTCCTCGACGCCGCCCACGAGCAGCTCAACGAGGCCCGGTCCGGCCGCGGGCTGGGCCGGCTGCCGGCTCCCTGGCGCCAGGCCGCCGCGGCGGGCGACTGCGGCGAGTGCCACGCCGGCGCCGAGCTCGCGACCGTCGACGCCTTCGGCCGCCGCTTCCCGCACGAGCGCCACGCCGTCGCTGCAGGCCTCGCCTGCGAGCGCTGCCACCGCACCCACGAGGAGAGGGCCGCGGCGGGCGGCGAGGCGCTCAAGATCGGGGCGGGGAGCTGCCAGGCCTGCCACCACGCCGAGGGGAGCGAGGCGGTCGACTGCGCCGCCTGCCACGCCGATCTGGGCGAGCGCGCTTTCCCGGTCGAGCTCGGCGACTTCAGCCATGCCGTCCACGTGGACGACATGGGGCTCGACTGCGGCGACTGCCACGGCGCCGCCCCCGCTTTCGCGCGCGCCCCGGACCCGGCGGTCTGCTCCGACTGTCACTGAGCCTCCGCCGAGAGCCGGCGCCGCTCGCGACGCGGCGGCCACCTTTCGAGCCGGTGGCGACCCACCTGTTCGGGTGTTGCCGGTCGCGGTGGAGATTGGTAGGAAGCAAACGGCACCAGTAGCCAAGCCGTTCGACCGAGGCCCTACCAGCAGGAGGCCGGGGACCGAATGCAGACGGAGACGGCAGAGCGCAACGAAGCGCGACCCGGCAGCGCCGGCCGCAGGCGGGCGGGGTCGCGGTCGCCGGAGAGCGGGGCGGCGCGGAGACGCGCCGCCTTTTTCGTTGTGGCGCTGGCGCTTCTCCCCGCGGCGCTCGCGGCCGATTCGCCGCGGGTCGACCCGAAGGGTTACACCAGCGCCCGGATCTGCGGCGAGTGCCACACCGACATCTACGACACCTGGAAGAACAGCCTGCACGCCTTTTCGCTGACCGACCCGATCTTCGACACGGCCTACATGGAGTCGCTGCGCATCGCCGGCGACCGGGCGAAGCGCCTGTGCCTCTCGTGCCATGCGCCGATGACGCAGGTGAACGGCGATTTCGACCTCGAGCTGGGGGTCACCCGCGAGGGGGTGAGCTGCGACTTCTGCCACACCGTCACCGCGGTGCACCTCGACCGCGAGGTCGAGCGCTACAGCCTGCAGCCGGGCATCGTCAAGCGCAGCGTCCTGAAGAAGGCCGAATCGGAGGCCCACGAGGTGGCCTACTCGAAGCTGCACGAGACCTCGGAGTTCTGCGGCGGCTGCCACAACCTGGTGACGCCGGCCGGGGTCGAGATCATGGGCACCTACGACGAGTGGCGCGCCGGCCCGTACGCCGCCGAGGGCGTCCAGTGCCAGGATTGCCACATGGCGAGCACCCGGGGCAACGTGGTGCGCCCGGAGGTCAAGGGCGGCGGCTCGACGATCCACGTGCACAGCCTGCTCCACGACAGCGACCAGGTCCGCGGCGCGCTCTCGCTTCGCATCGTCTCGGCGGAAAAGGAAGACGACGGGCTGGTGGTGGTGGTCGAGATCGAGAACGTGGGCTCCGGCCACATGGTGCCGACTGGCATTCCGACCCGCGAGGTCGTGCTCTCGGTCGAGGTGGCGGGAAGCGGCTACCGGCGGACGGAAGAGCGCCGCTACCGCAAGATCGTCGCGGACGAGCGCAACCGGGTGCTGGACCGGGACTCAGAGGTGCTGCTGCTCGGCACCAAGATCCTCAACGACACGCGCATCGCGCCCCGCGAGACGCGGACGGAGCGGCTCAAGTTCAGGATGGAGGAGACCCGCGGCGCCAAGGTCACGGCGCGCCTCTCCTACGTCTACTCGCCGCTCGTCGTCAAGCGGGAGCGTCTCGACATCAAGCTCGCGGAAGCGGAGCAATTCGTCTTCTGAGGTCGAGCTGACTTCGGATCGGGAGCCAACGGCGGCGGCTTGGAGCCCAGGGGATTGAGGCCGATCTGGATCGCAGGCTTGGCGCTCGCCGCGGCGGCCGTCGCCGCCGGTGCCGTCGCACTCGGCCTGGGCCGCTCCGCCGCCCGGCAGCCCATCGCCTTCAACCACCGCCTGCACGCCGAGGAGCTGGGCATGGAGTGCGTGGACTGCCACCTGCACGCCGTCGGCGGCGAGCGGGCGACGATTCCGAACGTCGCGGTCTGCATCGACTGCCACGAAGAGGCGCAGACCGAGTCGCCGGAGGAGGCGCGGCTGGTGGAGCGGATCGCGAGCGGCGAGCCGATCCCCTGGCTGCGCGTCTACTGGGTCCCGAGCGACGTCTACTTCTCGCATCGCCGCCACACCGCGGTCGCCGGGATCGAGTGCTCGACCTGTCACGGCCCGGTCGCGGAGCTCGAGCGGCCGCTCACCCGGCCGCTGGTCGACCTGACGATGGACGACTGCATCGACTGTCACCGAGAGAGCGGAGTCACCAATGACTGCATCTCCTGCCACCGCTGAGGCGCGGCGCGGCCGCGGCTCTCCGGCCCCGGGAAGAGGGGGCGGGCGCGGATGATCGTCGGCCGGCGCGAGTTCCTGAAGCTTTTCGGGGCGACGGCCGGGTCGGTGGGCGTCGGCGCCTGCGACCGCCGCTGGTCGGTGCCGGCGCGGCTGGTGGACCTGGCGCTGCGGGGGCCGGGCCTGGAGAGCGAGCGCCACACCGTCTGCGGGCTCTGCGAGTCGGGCTGCGGGCTGACCGTGCGGCTGGTGGACGGGTTGGCCGTGGGCCTCAAGGGCAATCCCCGCCATCCCCTGAACCGGGGCGGGCTCTGTCCGGTCGGCAAGGCCGGGCTCGACGTGCTCTACGCACCCGACCGGCTTCGGGGGCCGCTGCGCCGGGGCGCCGACGGCGCCCACCACCCGACGACCTGGGAGGCGGCGCTGGACGAGATCGCCGCCCGCCTGGGCGAGCTGCGGGCCGCCGGCCGGGGGAGCCGGGTGGCGCTGCTCTCGGGAGAGCCGGGGCGGCTCTTCCACGAGCTGGCCGACGCCTTCGCGGCGGGCCTGGGTGCCTCCCCGGCCGGCCGCCTGGGAGCCGAGTCCGCGGTCCCCTACCGGCTGACCCAGGGTCTCGACGAGCCGCCGGGCTTCGACCTCGCCCACTCGGACCTCGTCCTCTCCTTCGGGCTCGACCTCTTCGAGGACGGGCCGGCGCCCCTGCACGCGATCTCGGCGCTGATCGGCGCCCGGCCGACCGCGAGCCGCGCCGCGCTGCTGCACGTCGGCACCCGCCTCTCGCCGAGCGCCACCAAGGCCGAGAGCTATCTGGCCGTCGAGCCCGGAACGCACGGGGCGGCGGCCCTCGGCATCGCCCACGTGCTGGTGCGCGAGGGGCGGGTCGATCAGGACTTCCTCTCCGAGCACACCTTCGGCTTCGAGGACTGGACGGACGCCTCGGGCGGCCGGCACCTGGGGTTCCGGCGGCTCTTGCTGGAGCGCTACTACCCGGACCGGGCGGCCGGGCTCTGCGGCTGCGAGCCCCGCCGGCTGGTGCGCCTCGCCCGCCGGCTGGCCGAGGCGTCGGCGCCGGTCGCGCTCGCCGGCGGCGACGCTCTCACGGGCTCGAACGCGGGCTGGGCGGGCATGGCGGTGCACGCGCTCAACGCGCTGCTCGGCGCCTTCGAGCGCCCGGGCGGGGTGATGCTCCCGGCGCCGATCCCGTTCACGCGTCTCCCGGGATCGGCGGCGGCCGCTTCCCCGGCCCCCGCCGGCGACCCGGTGGAGGCGATCGTGGAGCGGGCGCGCGAGGGCGAAGCGGGTCTCGACGCGCTGATCCTGCTCAACGCCAATCCGGTGCAGACGAGCCCGGCGGGAGAGCGGCTGGGCGACGCCATGGAGCGGATCGGCCTCGTCGTCGCCTGCGCCCCGTTCCTGGACGAGACCGCCGGCCGCGCGGACTTGGTGCTGCCCACGCCGACCTACCTGGAGACCTGGCGCGACGCGACCACGCCGGCGACGGTCGCGTTCAGCGTCCTGGGGCTGGGCTCGCCCGTGATCGAGCCGCTCCACGACACCCGCCACCCGGGGGACGTGCTGCTCGAGCTGGCGCGCCGCGACGGCGCCGCCCTGCCCTGGTCCGATTACGAGGCCTACCTCGGAGAGCGGATCGAGGGGCTGATGGTCTCCGGCCAGGGGGCGGTGCTCTCGGGCTCCTTCGAGGAGTCGTGGGTCCAGTTCCTGGAGCGCCGCGGCTGGCGCTTCCTAGAGCAGACCCGCCTCGAGGATTTTCGCGCCGGTCTGGCGCGGGAGGGCGGCTGGTGGAACCCGGTCCATCCCCCCGGCGACTGGGCGCGCCAGTTCCGGACCCCCTCCGCCCGCTTCGAGTTCTACTCCCGCGCGGTCGAGGCACGCCTGGTGGAGCTGGGCGCCGCCGCCGCGGGAGAGCCCGAGGGCGGGAACGGCGCCCTCGCCCGCGGGATCGCCGCCGCCGGGCTCGAGGTCGGCGCCGACGAGGCCTGCCTGCCGCACTTCGAGCCGCCCGTCCTGGCGGGCGAAGGCGAGCTGGTGCTGGTCCCCTTCCGGCCGATCACCGCCCGCGGCGATCTCGGCGCGGCTTCGCCGATGCTGCTGGAGATGTTCGGCTACCCGGTGCTCTCGGGCTGGCAGACCTGGGCCGAGCTGTCGCCGGAGACGGCGCGCCGGCACCACCTCGGCGACGGCGACCGGGTGCGCCTCGAATCGGACCGCGGCTCGCTGGAAGCGGTGGTCGTGGTCCGGCCGGGGTCGAAGCCCGGCACCGTCCACGTGCCGCTCGGACTCGGGCGGCAGGGGCCGGCGCAGGGCGTCGGCTCGAATCCGCTGGCGGCCCTCGCCGAGGTCCGCGACCCGATCGGCGGCACCCTGGCGCTGACCTCGACCCGGGTGCGGCCGCGGCTCGTGGCGCGGCGCCGGCACGGCGGCCCGGCGCCGAGCGGAGGACACGCCTGATGCCCAAGTGGGGCATGGCGATCGACCTCGACCGCTGCACCGGCTGCGGCGCCTGCATGGCGGCCTGCCACCAGGAGAACAATCTCGCCGCCGCGGGCCGGGCGGAGACCGTGGAGTACAGCCGCGCCTTCCACTGGCTGCGCATCCTGCCCGAGGTCTCGGGCACCGAGGACGAGCCCAAGGTGCGCTTCCGGCCGATCCTCTGCGTGCAGTGCGACAAGCCGCCGTGCGTGCGGGTCTGCCCGGTCCACGCCACGTACCTGAGCGAGGAGGGGATCGTCGGCCAGGTCTACTCCCGCTGCATCGGCTGCCGCTATTGCATGGCCGCCTGCCCCTACAACGCCAAGGTCTTCAACTGGTACGAGCCCGAGTGGCCGGGAGAGCTGCGCCGCAAGGCGAACCCGGACGTCTCGATGCGGCCCAAGGGGGTGGTGGAGAAGTGCACCTTCTGCCACCACCGGATCCTGCGGGCGAAGGACGCGGCGCGGGCCGAGGGCCGGGAGCTGCGCGACGGCGACGTGGTCCCGGCCTGCGCCGAGAGCTGCCCGGCGCAGGCCATCCTGTTCGGCGACCTGGACGACCCGGAGAGCCGGTTGAGTCGGGCGATCCGCAGCCCGCGCGCCTACCGGCCGCACGAGGACCTCGGCACGGAGCCGAAGGTCTGGTACCTGTCGGAGAAGGGATGAGCGCGGAAGAGCGCACGGCACGAACCGAGCCCGAGTTCGAGGACCGCGACCTGCTGCGGCCGATCGAGGAGAGCGGGGTCGGCTTCCGGGTCGCTTCCGGCCTGCTGATCTTCGTGATCCTCGGCGGCTGGGTGATCTTCAGCCGCCAGCTCCTCTACGGACTCGGAGTGACGGGGCTCAACCAGCCGGTCGCCTGGGGCTTCTACATCGTCAACTTCGTCTTCTTCATCGGCATCAGCCACGCCGGCACCCTGATCTCGGCGATCCTGCGGCTGTCGAAGGCGGAGTGGCGGCGGCCGATCACCCGCATGGCCGAGGTCATCACCGTGATCGTGCTGGCGATCGGCGGCTTCCACCCGGTGCTCGATCTGGGGCGGCCCGACCGGATGCTCAACATCTTCACCGACGGCCGGCTGCAGTCGCCGCTGCTCTGGGACGTGAGCTCGATCACCGCCTACTTCATGGCCTCGACGGTCTACCTGTACATCCCGATGATCCCCGACATCGCGCTGCTGCGCGACCGCGGCGTCAAGCCCCGCTGGCTCTACGAGTTCCTGGCGTGGGGCTGGCGGGGGACGCCGCGGCAGCGCAAGGTGCTCGACCGCGCGGTCACCATCATGATGGTGCTGGTCATCCCGATCGCGGTGTCGGTCCATACCGTCATCTCCTACATCTTCGCGATGACCCTGCAGCCGGGCTGGCACTCGACGATCTTCGGGCCCTACTTCGTGGTCGGCGCGATCTTCTCCGGCATCGCGGCCCTGCTCATGGTGATGATCGTGCTGCGCAAGATTTTCCACTTCGAGCGCTATCTGAAGCAGGTGCACTTCGCGAACCTCTCGCGGCTGCTGCTGGTGATGTCGCTGCTCTGGTTCTACTTCACGTTCTCGGAGTACCTCACCGCCTGGTTCGGGCACGAGCCGACCGAGCTGCGGGTCTTCTTCTACAAGTTCACCGGGCCCTACGCGCCCTTCTTCTGGGGCATGGTCGCGTGCAACTTCGTCGTCCCGGTCTTGATCCTCTCGTTCAAGCGCACGCGCACGATTCCGGGCATCTTCGTGGCGTCGGCCGCGGTGGTCGTCGGCATGTGGCTCGAGCGCCTGAACATCGTCGTCCCCTCGCTGGCCAGCCCGCGGCTGGCCCTTCCCACCGGCTTCTACGTGCCTTCGCTGGTGGAGTGGGCGATGTTCGCCGGCGGCATCGCCACCTTCATCCTCGGCTTCGTCCTCTTCGCGCGCTTCTTCCCCCTGATCTCGGTGTGGGAGATCCGCGAGGGGCGCGAGCTCTCGGTGCCCGAGACGACCGAGCGGATCGAGAGCTATCTGCCCGAGCCGGCGGCGGCGGGACCGGGACCCGGCCGGGGAGGCGCCTGAGATGAGCACGCCGAAGGCCTCCCGCCCGATCTTCCTGCTCCAGCTCGCCTCGGTGGCGGCGATGTGGGTCTTCGTCGTGGGGATCAGCTACTGGATCGTCCACCTGCTCGTCCTCTCGCACCGGCTCCACGACGTGCCCTCGGCGTCGGTGGGGATCTCGATCGTCGCGATCCCGGTGTTCCTGACCGGGGCGGGGGTGCTCACCTACGTCTTCTTCGGCCTGCGGCGGGGAGCGCATCCGGCGGCGGAGGGCGGCGCGGAGGATGAGGTGTCGGGAGGCGGCGGTGGGGGCGCCCGGCTGCTGCTGGCGCTCGCGCTGCTGCCGCTGCTCGCGGCGCCGGAGCTCTCGGCCGGCGACCTCGCCCTGCCCGACAATCCGCTCCGCGGTCGCCTTCTCTTCGAGAGCAAACGCTGCCACGAGTGTCACGGCATCGCCGGAACCGGCACCGGCATCGGGCCGGACCTGGCGGGCAGCCACTACAGCGGCAGCTTTCTCGATCTCGGCGCGGCGCTCTGGAACCACGTGCCCGGCATGAGCGCCAGCTTCGAGGAGACCGGGGCGTCGTGGCCGCAGCTCACCGAGCGCGAGGTGACCGACCTCCTGGCCTTCCTCTACTTCCTGGACTATCTGGGAAGGCCCGGGGACGCCGGCGCCGGGCGCCGCCTCTTCCTCGCCCGCGGCTGCGCCGCCTGTCACAGCGTGGCCGAGGTCGGCGGCGGCTCGGTGGGTCCCGACCTCTCCGAGCTGGAGCGCTTCGCGTCGCCGCTCTTCATCGCCCAGGCGATCTGGAACCACGGGCCGGCGATGTTCGAGACGATGCGCGAGCTGCGGATGTCGGCGCCGCGGTTCGACGAGGGGGACCTGGCGGACCTCTCGGCGTTTCTTCGCCAGCGCGGCAGGGCGGGCCCGGTCGAGCGGGTGCTGCTCGCCCCCGGCAGCCCCAATCGGGGCGCGGGGCTGTTCGAGGCGAAGGGCTGCGCGATCTGTCACGGTCGCGGGGCGCACGGCGGCGACAGCGGCCCCGACCTCCACGCCGCGCAGCTCCACCGCTCGGCGGAGGGGATCGCCGGCACGATGTGGAACCACGCGCGGGCGATGAGCGTCGAGATGCGGGCGCGGGGCCTCGGCTGGCCCAACCTGACGACGGAGGAGCTGGCCGACCTGATCGCGTATCTCTACTACCTGCCCTTCGTGGATCCCGCGGGGGACCGCACGCGCGGCGCCGGGGTCTTCGCCGCGCGCTCCTGCGTCGAGTGCCACGATCCCGGGGAGGGGGCGGCGGCGGGGCCGGAGCTCTTCGGCGGCCGCGGCACCGCCTCGTCCGCGGCCTTCGTGGCCGAGATGTGGAACCACGCCCCCGTCATGCGGGAGACGATCGTCGAGCAGGGCCGGCCGTGGCCGGAGCTCTCGGGCCAGGAGCTGCGGGACCTGCTGGCGCTGCTGCGGAGCGGAGATTCGGACTAGCCCGGGCTAGGCCCGCTCGTCCGCGCGCTGGGCCTCCCCCTCGCGCTCCGAGACCTGGCGGATCTTCAGACCCAGGCCGACCAGCACCGCCAGGATGACGACGAGCGCCACGACCAGGCCTCGCCGCCGGAAGGCGAGCTCGTCGAGGGAGTCGCTGGCCGCGGACAGAGCGGCGCGGGCGTGGGTCAGGCCGGAGACGTATTGCTTCATGAAGTCGCCGTCCGGGGCCGCCGAGAAGGTGTGCACCAGGACCTCGAGCCCGATCTGCGCGTCGACCGCCTGGTCGAGGTCGGCGAGGGCGGCGCGCGTCTCGACGCCGCCGCGCCGCGCGGTCAGGATGAGCCGCTCGGCGCGCGCGGTGAGCAGCGTCAGGTCGCGCATGCGGCCGAGCATCTCCGCCGAGACCCCGGCGCCGGCGGACTCGGCCTCCGGATCGAGCGCGTGGCACGACCCGCAGCGCAGCACCGGGGCGCGCGTCTCCTCGCCGGTCGCCGGATCCAGGTACGTGTAGTAGGTCTTGCCGATCCGGAACTTGTCGAACAGGCGGGCGAACTCGGGGCGCAGGCGCGGCGACCCGTTCGGCTGCTCGCCCGCGAGGGTGTGCACCGGAAGGGCCTGGGCTCGATCCACGAGG
>JBFJMD010000032.1:0-12293 GCA_041634115.1 Thermoanaerobaculia bacterium
GACGGTGTCCGCGAAGTACCTCGAGCTCGACCCGATCTGGGCCGACGTCCGCCGGCATCCGGAGTTCCGCAAGCTCGCCGACAAGTAGCCGCGGGCCGCGGGCTAGCGGGTGCCGCCGATGAAGAGCAGCTCGCCGAGCGCCCCCCAGGTCTCGCCGAGACCGTCGCCGAGGGTCGCGCGGTCGGGGGCGTGGGCGAGCGTCTCGAGCCTGGAGAATCCCACCAGGCCGAGCAGGTCGAGAATCTCGGCGCGGTCGTAGAGCCGGACGTCGTACTCCCCCTCGTAGAGGATGCGCCCGGTGGCGGCCTGGGTGTGGCGCTCCCAGGTCGTCACCCGCTTCGTCGATTCGCTCCAGCTCTTGCGCCACTCGCACTCGAGGCGGTCGAAGTAGCGCCCCCGCACCTGCTCCCTCTCGAACGCGGCCATGGAGCCGAGATAGGCCTCCTTGTTGGTGATCTCGATGCAGAAGAAGCCGCCTGGGCGCAGCACCCGGTGGATCTCGCAGAGCGACCGGAGGTTGTCCTCGTCCGAGAAATAGCCGAAGCTGTTGCCCAGCAGCAGGGCGGTGCCGAAAGAGCCGTCGGCGAAGAGCAGCTCGCGCATGTCGCCGCAGACGAAGGCGGGCCGGCGGGGGGCGGCGCGGGCGGAGGCGGACGCGATCGACAGAAAGCCCATCGAGAAGTCGATGCCGGTCACGCGGTGTCCGGTGTGGGCCAGGTGGATGCTGTGCCGGCCGGGCCCGCACGCGATGTCGATCACCGGACAGTCGACACGCGCCCCCAGCCGCTCGGCGAGGCGGCGCACGCCCGCGATCTCGAGGCGCGTCAGCTCCGGATTCTGGAAGAGCGCGCCCTCGACGTCGAAGAGCAGCAGCGCGTTGTCCCGATAGACGGTTTCCGTCCAGTGGGCAGTCGGCTTCAAGACCCGCATCGCCTCCCCCCAACGGCGGCGGTGGACCGCCATCCCCGACGATTTTCTATCGGGCCGAGCGATCCCCGGCCCGCTTCTTGCGATTACAAAAATTCTAGCACCGAGGGCCGGTCTGGGGAATCCACGCCGGCGTTGCTATGCTCGTCGCCGTTTCGCCGCGGAATCGCCGGATGCTCTACGTCGCCGAAAGCCCGGGTCGAGGCCGGGGGGTCTTCACGGACTCGAGGATCCCCCGCGACGCCGTCATCGAGCGGTGTCCGGTGATCGAGGTCCCGGCCGCGGAGCAGGAGCGGGTGGACCGGACAGTCTTCTTCGACTACTACTACGGCTGGGGCGGAGCGCGCGGGCCGATCGCCCTGCCGCTCGGCTACGGAGCGATCTACAATCACTCCTCCTCGCCCAACGCCCACTGCCTGAGAAAGCTCGATGAGCGGGTTCTCGAGTTCGTCGCGCTGCGGGACATCGAGCCCCGGGAGGAGATCCTGGTGAACTACATGAGCGAAGGCGGCTGCTCGCGGCTCTGGGATCCCGACCGCATCGATTGGAGAGATTGACGCCCGGTTCGCGCGCGATCGACGCGGTCGCGATCCTCCCGGATCCGCGGCTGCCGGACCGCACCAAGCCCGGCGGCCGCTTCGGCCCCCGGGACCTGGAGGAGATCGAGCGCGGCAGGTCGGCCCTCGCCGGGCTCGAGGGCTACCGGTTCCGCTTCCTCGACGACCACGGAAGGCTGGTCGAGGAGCTGGTCGGCGCGCTGCCCGAGCTCGCGCTCAACCTCTGCGACACCGGCTACCGGAACCGCGCGAGCCTCGAGGGCCTGGTGCCGGGCCTGCTCGAGCGGCTGCGGATCCCCTACTCCGGCACCGCCCCCTCCGCCCTCGCGCTCTGCTACGACAAGCGGCTCTGCGGGCAGCTGGCCGCGTCGCTCGGGGTCGCGGTGCCGCGCGAGATCGTCGTCGGCGAAGACGAGCGGGAGGCGCTGGAGCGCTTCTCCTATCCGGCGCTGGTCAAGCCGGACCGGGGGGACGGCAGCGTCGGCATCACCGAGCGCTCGGTGGTCGCGGGCCCCGGGGAGGTCCTCGGGCGGGCCCGGGAGCTCGTCCGCGAGCTGCCGGGGCGCCGGGCGCTGCTGCAGGAGTTCCTGACCGGGCCGGAATACAGCGTCGGGCTTCTCGGCAACCCGGGGGCGGACCTGCGGCCGCTGCCGATCCTCGAGGCGGATTTCAGCCGGCTGCCTTCCGAGCTGCCGCCGATTCGCGACTTCCGGGCCAAGACCGATCCGGAGTCGCGGCGCTCGAAGCTGGTCGCGTCGCGCCCGGCGCGGCTCGCCGCGGCGGCCGCCGAACGCCTGATCGCGGACTCGAAGCTCCTCTTCGAGCGCCTCGGCTGCCGCGACTACGCGCGCTTCGACTTCCGCTGCGACGCCGCCGGCGGGCCGAAGCTCCTCGACGTCAACCCCAACCCCGGCTGGGGCTGGGACGGATCGCTCGCCACCATGGCGAAGTACGCCGGGATGGCCTACCCGGAGCTGCTGGCGGCGATCCTGGAGGCGGCCCACCGGCGTTGCGGGCTGGAGAACATGGCGCTCCCGTCCGTCCGCCCGAGCGGCGCGGGCGGGTCGGAGTTCGACCCGGGCGGCTAGGGCGACGTTCGGGGGGAGTCGAATCCCGCAGCGAGGCCCGGCGCTCAGAGCTCGCCGATCGCCGCCTTGAGCCGCTCGAGGCCGGCGCGGGCGCCGTCGAAGGCCTCGCGCATCTCGGTCAGCCGCTGGCGCTCGGCGCGCACGAAGCGGGTGTAGGGGGCGATCGCCTCCTGCACCCGCTGGACGCTGCGGTCCAGCTCGCGGTCGAACTGCTCGGTCAGGGCCGCCATCAGCCGCTCGCGCAGCGCCGCGATCTTCGCCGCCAGCTCGGCCTTCGCCTTGCGGCGCCGCGCCGGCAGGATGAAGAGGCCGAGGACCGCGAGCGTCCCCGCCGCCAGGATGCCGGTGAAGTCGGCGAGCTGGGTGGTGGCGATGAGGGTGAAGACCGCGCCGAGGCCGATCGCGCCGACCTCGACCAGCGCGGTGCCGGCGACCGCGGTCTGCACCGACTCCGCCATGCGCCTCGCCTCGCTCCGCTGGTCGAAGCTCGCCACGGTGCGCTGCGCCGCCCGGCCCACGGTCTCCAGGAGCTGGCGGCGGTTGTAGTCGAAGCGGCCGATCTCGCCGACCAGCCGCCCGGGGTGGGCGCCGCGGCGCTTCTCGAGGTGCTCGCTCGCGGCGCGCCACTGCTCGAGCTCCGCCTCGACCATCCAGTCGATGATCTCCTCGACCTTCTTCTCGATCCGCTGCGGCGCGTCGGCCACGACCTTGCGCTCGTAGTCGGCCCGCAGCCGCTCCTTGTTGAGCAGGTCGAAGGCCCGGGCCAGCCGCAGGGTCTCGTCGAAGAACTCCTGGCCCCGCTTCTCGAAAGCGAGAAGCTCGTTGTCCACGTCGGAGAGGCGGAAGCGGAACTGGACCCCCAGGTCTTCGCGGTAGAGCCCGAGCTGGAGCTCGATGTCCCCGAGGGTCTTGAAGTCGTCCTTGAGCAGCTCGTCGCGGCTCTCGACCGCCCGCAGGTAGCTCCCGGCCAGCCGCAGGCCGACCCCGAGCGGGTTGAGCAGCTTCAGGCGCACCCGCTCGGTGTCGTCCAGGGTCTCGACCAGATAGCGCTCGAGGGCGTCGAAGCGGCTCTCGGCCATCGCCTCGGAGCCGCCGCCGTCGAGCTTGGCGTCGAGCGCCCGCCGGGCGGAGACGAGGAAGACCTCGGGCTCGATCCCCAGCAGCCGCCGGGCGTTGTCGCGCACGAAGGCCTCGACCTCTCCGCGCTCGCCCTCCTGGCGCAGGATGTCGATCTTGTTGACGACGATCACCAGCTTCTTGCCCCACTCGCGGACCCGCTCGATGAAGGCGCGCTCGCTCTCGGTGAAGGGGCGGTCGGCCGAGGTGACGAAGAGCACCAGGTCGGAGCGCGGCACGAACTCCTCGGTGATCGCCTCGTGCCGGCGCTCGAGGGCGTTGGTGCCCGGGGTGTCGACGATCTCGACCTGGCGCAGGAACTCGACCGGGGCCCGAATGTCCTCCATCCCGTCCTCGACCGGGGTGCGCTCGAGGACGTCGCCGTGGCGCAGCCGGTGGATGCGGGTGGTCGTCGGGGTGACCCCCTCGTCGAGGAGGCGGTTGGCGAGCAGCGCGTTGATGAAGGTGCTCTTGCCGGCGTTGAACTCGCCGACGACCACGAGCAGGAACAGCTCGTCGAGCTGGCGGATCGAGCGCGCCAGGGTGTCGCGGTCCTCGCGCTTCGCCTCGTGGCGGACGAGGGCGTCCTCGAGCTGGCGCAAGGCGGCCCGCTCGTCGGCCAGCAGCAGCTCCTGGCGACTGGTGAGGATGCGCTCGAGCATGGGACCCCGCGGCGAAGCAGGGCAAGAAGATAGCACGCGGGGACCTCGCTCCCGGTTCCAGCGGGCGCCGGAACTCCGAAACCCGGCGCCCCCCGGCCAGCCCTTCGAACGACGGTGGCCGCGGCGGCGGAGAGCCCCCTAGGGGGACCTCCCGGCCGAGCGACCTCCCGGCGGTGGAGTCGAGGGGTCGCCGGGTGAGCGACCGGATGTGCGCGAAAGCCGCCGCGCTTGAATCCCCCGATGCTTCGTGCGAGAGTGTTCGCCGCAATCGAGAGAGGAGCCCCGAGAATGAAAAGAGCCACCATCGCCCTGATCGTCGTCTGCCTCGCCGCCCTCGCCGCCGCCCCGGCCGAGGCCGGCTACCACTACAAGTCCCGCACCTGGCAGGAGGGCGAAAACGCCGCCAAGGAGATGGCCATGGACGTCGAGTCCTGGGTCGAGGGCGAGAGCGCCAAGGTGCTCTTCACCTCCAGCGGCAACCCGCTGATGCAGGAGGGCACCTATCTCGTCACCACCGACGGCGGCCAGAAGCTCTACCTGGTCAACCCCAAGGAGAAGACCTACGCCGAGTGGGACCTGAGCGCCATGCTGGGGGTGGCGAGCGCCGTCCTCAAGGGCGCGCAGGGGGTCTTCAACCTGGAGATCACCGAGCCCAAGGTCGAGACCCTGCTCGAAGAGGACGGCGGCACCGTCGCCGGCGAGCCGACCACCCACTACCGGTTCCGGACGACCTACGACCTCCACATGAAGATCCTGGGCATGAAGCGCTCGCAGCACGTCGTCCAGATCCAGGACCTCTGGGCGGCCAACCACCTGGACAACCCGGCCCTGGGCATCTGGCTTAAGCGCGAGCCCCCCGATCTCGGCGACTCGGGCCTGAACGAGCTGGTCAAGGCCGAGATGTCCAAGCTTCGCGGCCTGCCGCTGCGCACCGTGGTCGAGGAGACCTCGGTGGACAAGAAGGGCCGCCAATCGGTCTCCCGCACGATCACCGAGGTCACCGAGTTCGGCGAGGCCGCGGTGCCGGCGACGACCTTCGAGATCCCGGCCGACTACGAGCTCGTCCAGATTGCGCCGGTCACGGCCGAGGGCCAGCCGCAGCAGGAAGAAGAGGAGCCGAAGAAGAAGCGGGGCCTCCGCGGGCTCCTGCGCGGCGACGGCTAGCAGGCTGGCCGGGGCCGATCTGTCGCCGGCTCGCCGGCGAACCGGAAGTCCGACGGGCGGGGGCGACCCCGCCCGTTTCGTCGAGAGCCGGGCTCGCCACCGGCCCACTGAAAGTTCGGGAGGATGAGATGAGCGACGCCGAGACCCTCGAAAGCCGCCCGGTCTTCTCCGGCCGGGTGCTCGATCTGCGGGTCGACCGGGTCCGGATGCCGAACGGCCGCGTCAGCGAGCTCGAGGTGATCCGCCACCCGGGCGCCACCGCCGTCGTCGCCCTGACCGACGAGGACGAGGTCCTGCTCGTGCGCCAGTTCCGCTACGCGACGGGGGAGTGGCTGCTCGAGGTCCCGGCCGGCAAGCTCGGCCGCGGCGAGCCGCCGGAGGCCTGCGCCCTGCGCGAGCTCGAGGAGGAGACCGGCCGCCGGGCCGGGCGCTTGGAGCCCCTGGGCTGGATCTGGACCACCCCCGGCTTCACCGACGAGAGGATCTGGCTCTACCTCGCCACCGGCCTGGCAGCGACGAGCCAGCGCCTCCAGGCCGACGAGGTGCTCTCCGTCGTCCAGCTGCCGCTCGCCGAGGCGGTGGAGAAGGCGCTGAGCGGCGAGATCCGCGACGCCAAATCGGTCTGCGCGCTGTTGCGGGCGGCGGCCGCGGGACGGGCGACCCCGGCGTAGCCTGCCCTTTTCACCGATGACCTACCGCGACGGCCAGGCAGCTGCGCCGTCTCGCTACGGTCGTCGGAGAGAAGGGCCGGCTAGGCGAAGGGATCGCGCACGGCGATCGCGGGGAACTTGAGAAAGTCCCGATCGCGGGTGAAGAGGGTCGTCACCCCGTGCAGGAGCAGGAGCGCCGCGAGGTGGGCGTCGGGCACGAGGTTGCCGCGCACCGGCGTGTCCGCGCTGACCGTCCGGTAGGCCTGCCAGAAGCCCTCCCGCTCCGCGATGACCCGGACGCGCGGCAGCGCCAGCAGCCGCTCGACGTTGCCCGCCGCCTCCGCCGGTGCGAGCGGCGCGGCGAAGATTCCGGGATGGGTGGCGATCCGCAGATAGGACATCAGCGTCGGCCAGGCCAGGCAGAACATCTCGGGGCGGACGGCGCGGGAGGCGAGAAACTCTCGCGCCGGGCCGTGCCACGGGCTCGAGCGATCGGAGGCGTAGAGCAGCAGGTTGGCGTCGACGCTGTAGCTCACTCGTCCCGGTCCAGGGCCGCGTAGACGGCGTCCTTGTCGGCAAGATCGACCCGGGCCCGCATCGGCTTCGAGATCCACTCGAAGCCGGCGGCTTCGCTCACCTGCGAGCGGCGGCGCCCGAGCGCGTCGGTCAGAAGCTCCGAGACCAGGCGCCCGAGCGACTTCCCCTCGCGCTTCCGGATCCGCTTGAGCTCTTCGAGGACCGGGGTGTCGATGTCGAGCGTCGTGCGCGCCATGACATCTGATGTTATTTTCAAGAGCATCAGATGTCAACGGGCGCTTGCTTGACAGTTGCCGGGGTCGCCCACTAAGGTTTGTAGCGCAAACTAAATGGCCTTGCACACCAGCACCGATCCGCTGCGAATCCGCCGGGTGACGACGCTCTTCCCGGTCTTCCTCGGGCTGCGGCTCGTGCCGACCGGACTCTGGTTTCTCGCCGTGCCGCTGCCGGTCCTGGGCTCTTTCGCCAGCTGGGGCCACCGGCTGTCGCTCGTCGCCGCGATCGCGGCGACCTGGGCCGTCGATCGCTGGTACCGGCGCCGCTACGGGACCGTCGAGCCGGAGAAGCTCTCGTTCGGACGCAACTGGTCGCTTCTGGCGGGGCTCCTCGCCGTCCCGGCGGCCCTGGCCTTCGGCACCCGCGCCTTCGGCCTGGGCCCGGCGGTCGTCTTCGCCGTCCTGGCGCTCTTCGCCTCCGCGATCGCCTTCTCGCTGCCTCGGGCGCTCGCGCGCGGCCCCTTTGCGGCGGTGCTCTTCCTCGTCGCCGCGGCCTCGGGCGCCGCCCTGCTGGTCGTCGTCGGGCGGGGCCCGGAGTCGTTCGGCTCCCTGGGAGCCGCGTTCAGCCTCGCCACCGGCGCGCTGCTGGTCCTGGCGGGAGCGATCGAGCACCGGCTCCTGCGGCGCGCCCTGGGCGGCCGAGTGGAGCCGGCGGAGCCGCCGGGGCCGCAATGAGCGGCGAGGTCTTCGAGGACCTGAGCGGTCTCGACCGGCTGGTCCACGAGCCGGCCCGGCTCGCGCTGCTCACGGCGCTCTCGGTCTGCCGGCGGGCCGACTTCATGTACCTGTTGCGGCTGACCGGCCTCACCCGGGGGAATCTCTCGACCCACCTCGCGAAGCTCGAAGCCGCCGGGCTGGTGCGGATCGAGAAGCGGTTCGTGGGTCGCCGGCCGAACACCCTGGTCTCGCTGACCGCGACGGGCAGAGAGGCCATCGATCGCCACTGGCGCCGGCTCGAGGAGCTGCGCCGAAGCTCGCGGGCGTGGACGCCCCCCGAGAACGAAACGAAAGGAGACGAACATGGGTAGCTATCTGAGTGCCGCCGGTCCGCTGGCCTGGCCGGCGATCGTCCTCGGGATCGTGGCCCTCGCGGCCGCCGTGCCCTACGCCCTGCGCCCGACCACGCGGTCGGCCGCGATCGCGCGCGCCGCCACCGCGGGCTCGCTCATCCTCGCGCTCTTGAACACGCTGCTGGGTTTCCAGTACTCGATCTCTTTCCTGAAAGACGCCGACCCCGGAACGATGACGCACTGGCGCTGGATCGGCGAGTCGCTCAACGGCCTGGTCGTCGCGCTGGCGATCGCGCTGCTGGTGAGCCTCTTGTTCCTGATCGGAGGGTTCCGGCGCCGAGATGCCGCCGGCGCCGGCTGAGCGGGGGCGGTCGGGTCGAAGGGCCGCGGCGCTCATCAATCGCGAGGACGTGCTGCTGCGCGAGCGCCGCGCCCGAGATCGAGCTCGTGGAGGTCGGCGAGGTCCTGCGGCGACCGGACGGGCTCCCGGGCCCTTCGCCGGATCCGCCTGATCTCGGAGCCCCGAATCCTCCGGCTCCGGCGCCCCGGGGACCCGCGCGGGCGCCTTTGCGGAGAAGCGGTTCCCACCCCGCCGGCGCCGACGTTTGTGCTAGAGTTTTGAACAACCAGCCAAAGCTGGCAGAGAGATGAACGCCCATGGCGATGATCGCCGACATCATGTCGAAGAGCCTCGCCGTCCTGGCGGGTGACGCCCGGGTCGACGACCTCGCCGTGGCCCTGTCCTCGGACGCCGTACCCTCCTACTTCGTCATCTCGATCTCCGATACGAGCTTCTCTCTGGTCGACGCCGCGACCGCCAGGGCCGTGGTGCAACAGATGGGAGACAAGCTCGGGCGGGCCCTGCTCGAGCTGCCGCTGCTGTCCATTCCCGAGTTCAGCCGACCGTGCCGCGCGGTGAGCCTGGAAGAGAGCGAGCAGGTCGCGCGGTCCGTGGCCGCGAGGAGCCCCGGCAAGCAGGTCCTGATCGTGGGCGACGCCGGCCCGGTCGGCATCGTCACGGTGACCGTCCGGGGAGCCATGTTCGGAGCGATCCCGACGGCCCTCTACGGGGAGCGCTTCGACGTCTTCGAGAAGGGCACGGTCTCGCCGGGCGAGCTCCTGACCTGCCCTCACTGCTCGGCCGACTTCGAGTTCTACAAGCCCGTCATCTCGGAGGCGGGGATTCTCTACTGCTGCCCCGCCTGCCAGGAGACCGTTGAAGGGTAGGCGGCCGGGCCATGTACGGACTCTTCAAGGACATCGGCAAGGCCTTCATCGTGAGCGGTCTCCTGCCGACCCTGGTGTTCGCCCTCGCGAACATCCTGGTCTTCGTCGAGTCCGACCTGCGCGCGCTTCCAGCCGCGTTGAAGGACCACCCGTTCGAGCTCCTGCTGGCCGGAGTGGTTCTTCTCGGCGCCCTCCTCCTGGGTCTCAACACTCCCATCGTCAAGCTCTACGAAGGGGCCACGAGAGCGCAGCGCGTACTGCTGCGCTACTTCGTCAAGCGCAATCAGTCGGAGCACGAAGCCCTGTACAAGAACCTGACGATCTATCGGGCCGAGTATGCCAAGGCGACGGACCCGGCGCGGAAACGGAGCATCGCCCACGCGATCGAAAACGAATGGCGGCGGATCCTTCCGCGCAAAGAGAAGCGCTTCATTCCGGCGGACGAGCGACGGATCATGCCGACTCGTCTCGGCAACGTCTTCGCTACGATCGAAGAGTATCCGAGCGTCCGCTACGGCATGGACGGCATGGTCTTCTGGCCGCGGCTCGTGCCGATGATCCCGGACCAGTACGCCGCGCTGATCGCCAACGAGAAGATCAACTTCGATTTTCTGATCAACCTCTCGCTGCTCAGCGTCGTGCTGACGGTCGAGACGCTCATCGCGGTCGCTTTCTTCGGCCAGGATGCCGTGTTGGCTCTCTACGGAGTGGGCTTCGCGCTGCTCTCCTATGCGCTGTATCGGGCGGCGACGATGAACATCATCGCGATGGGGGAGCTGACCAAGAGCGCCTTCGACCTTTTCCGCTACGACCTGCTGAAGAAGATGAAGCTGACCGTCCCGGCGACCATCGAGGAAGAGCGGGAGCTCTGGTTTCGCCTCTCGAACTACTTCGCGTCGGGAGAGAGCTTCTACTTTCCCGAGAGGGAGGCGGAGACGGCCAAGGCGGACGAGCAACAGGGCAGGGTCGCGACCCGAGCCGTCTGACGATTCAGCCGAGGTGCCAAAGTGATCTACGAGGACTTCAAGATCAGGTTCTTGCGGCCGCGCGGCGGGAAGGACGGCAGCGGAACCTACACGATCTCCATCGAATCGCCCGCGGGCAACGACGAAGGCGTGTTCGTCCTGCCCTTCACACCCGATGACCTTGCCGAGAAGCTGACGGCCTCGGGCCTCGTCACGCGGTCGGCGAGCCCGGAGCCGGCGGTCGTCAAGCAGGACGAGGTGAGCTCTTCGATGCGCGCCGTCGGCGAGCAGCTCTTCAGCGCCCTGATCCAAGAGAAAAACGTCCGGCACCTGTACTTGAAGAATCTCAGCACCGCCGTGGAGCACGGCGAGCGCGGCCTGAGAATCAAGCTCTGCGTGAACCCCGACTACCCCGAGCTGGCGTCGCTGATGAACCTGCCGTGGGAGTACATGTTCGACTCACTCGAGAAGAGGGACTATCTCGGCCTCTTCGAGTCCCTGCCGATCGTTCGCTTCCTGGACCTGCACCGCCCCGTGGGCCCGGTGAGCGTCGACAAGCTGCCGCTGAAGATCCTGGTCATGGTCTCGTCTCCCTCGAACTATCCCGAGCTGGACGTCGAGAAAGAGAAGGCGTTGCTCGTCGAAGCCCTGGCCGGACACGAGGCCATCGAGCTGACGGTCTTGGAAGAGCCGACGCTGCTGGGGATGCGCAAGACCCTCGCAAGTGGCAAGTACCATATTTTTCATTACATCGGGCATGGAGGCTTCGCGGAGGATACCGGCGAAGGCAAGCTGGTCTTCGAAGATGACGACGGCATGGGCGTGGCCGTCAGCGGTGAGAGGCTGAAGAGGGCCCTGCGAGGCAGCTCGGTCGGGATCGTGTTTCTCAACGCCTGCGAAACGGCGAGAGTCGCGGCGGACAAGGACCCCTTCGCGGGCGTCGCCCTGTCCCTGATGATCGAGAACATCCTCGCGGTGGTGGCGATGCAGTTCCCGATCTCCGACACCTCCGCGATCCAATTCTCGAGAGAGTTCTACACGGCGCTCGCCGAGGGCGACCCGATCGACCAGGCGGTCACCAAGGGAAGGCAGGCGATCGACTTCGGGACGCAGGAGACGTTGGAGTGGGGCATTCCGGTCCTCTTCATGCGCTCCCATGACGGAGTCGTGTTCAACATGAAGGAGACGGCGAAGCCGCGCGCCGCCCGGGGTGGGACGGAGGTCAGGCGCCTGCGGGCCGAGCTGGCCTTGCAGTTCTGCAGGAAATGCGGTGACCGGCTCATGGCCGGCGGACAGTTCTGTCGCAAGTGCGGCGCCAAAGTCCGCTCGAGAGGAGGTTGAGGATGCAGTGCAGCAAGTGTGGGGGAGAGATTCCATCCGATTCCGAGTTCTGCCCGCTGTGTGGCGAGAAGGACCCGGGGAGGCGAGCGGGGCCCGACGCGCCGGCTCCGGGGCCCGTCGGGCCGACTCCTCCTCCACAGCCGGTCCACCCCGGGCGGAAGGTGCCGAACTACCTCGTGCACGCGATCGTGGTGACGATCCTCTGCTGCGTGCCGACGGGGATCGTGGCCATCGTCTACGCGACGCAGGTGAACTCGAAACTCCAGGCGGGGGACGAGCACGGCGCGATCGAAGCGTCGCGGAAGGCGAAAATGTGGTCGTGGATCTCGGTCGCTCTCGGACTCGTCGTCGGCTTGCTGTATCTGATCGGTATCGCGGCGGAGGGGATGTAGCCGCGGATCGCGAAGACCCGGGCGGGAACATGGCCGACTCCGACGTTCGCGATCCGTCGCCGACGACACGGGGCCGGCTGGGTACCCTCTTCCACGCCGGACTGATCGTCGCGGCCTTGGCGATCCTTTTCCTCTTCGACCCCGAGAGCTCGGCTCTCTACGCGCCGTGCCCGTTTCGGTGGCTGAGCGGGCTCAATTGCCCGGGATGCGGGACCCTTCGCGGGCTGCACCGGCTTCTGCACGGCGACGTCGCGGCGGCCGCGGGGCTGAATCTGCTGATGGTGGTCTCGTTGCCGTTCCTGGGATACGCGTCCGTCTCGAAACTGGTGCTCGCGGTGAGCGGACGGTCGCTGCCTCGGATTCCCGTCTCGGACGGCTGGAC
>JBFJMD010000033.1:0-12293 GCA_041634115.1 Thermoanaerobaculia bacterium
CGGGCCGCGGGGTGC
Organism: Thermoanaerobaculia bacterium; assembly: GCA_041634115.1. Classification (GTDB taxonomy): domain Bacteria; phylum Acidobacteriota; class Thermoanaerobaculia; order Multivoradales; family JAHEKO01; genus JBFJMD01. The sequence continues at coordinate 16 of JBFJMD010000033.1, forward strand.
CGGTCCAGGTGCTGGGGCTGGGCTCGAACGTGCTGATCGCCGACGAGGGCCTGGCGGGGGTCACGGCGAAGCTCGGCGACCGCCTGGCGCAGGTGCGCTTCGAAGGGCAGCAGGGCGAGCGCGTCGTCTCGGGTGCCGCCCTGGCGCTCGCCCAGCTCGCGCGGCGCACGGCCTCGCAGGGCCTGGTCGGGCTGGAGGCGCTCGCCGGCTTCCCCTCCACCGTGGGCGGCGCGGTGGTGATGAACGCGGGCTGCTACGGCACCGAGATCAAGGACGTCCTGCTCACCGCCCGGGTGGTCGAGCGCGATGGCCGCGGCCGCGACATGACGAGCGCCGACCTCGGCGCTGGCTACCGCTCGACCGTGCTCCAGAAGACCGGCGCGGTCGTGGTGGGCGCGGTCTTTCAGCTTCGCCGCGGCGACGCGGCAGCGGCGCTCGCCGAGATCCAGCGGCTGAACCGGCAGCGCCGTGCGAGCCTGCCCTCGGGCCTGCCGAACGTCGGCTCGATCTTCAAGAACCCGCCCGGCGACTTCGCCGGCCGGCTGATCGAGGCCTGTGGGCTGAAGGGCTCGGAGCGGGGCGGCGCGCGGATCTCTCCCAAGCACGCGAACGTCATCGTCAACGCCGGCGGCGCCCGCGCCGCGGACGTGCTGGAGCTCATGCTCGCCGCCCGCGAAGCGGTGGCCTCCCGCTTCGGCGTCACGCTCGAGCCGGAGGTCGTGCTGACCGGCTCTCTCGGGCGGGCGTGGGCGGAGGCGGCGACCGGCGCCGCCGCCGCCGGCCGGCCGGCCGACCGGGTCCTGTGAGATCCGCTACAGCGGCGAGCGGGCGCGAAGGCTATTCTGCCTCCGCGGCCGGGACTTTCCGCCGGCGTGTTCTCCGTTATGATCGGGCGACCGCAAGACACGGAAACCGGCGATCGCCGATCAGGAGGACACAGTGAAGCCACACTTTCGCATCGGACAGTGGGTCTTGGTCGCAGGGCTCGCACTCGCGCTCGCGGGTTGCGAGGCGAAGAGCCCAGAGGAGAAGGTGGCGGGCCTGCGAGCTCGCTACAAAGCGCAGATGAATGGATTCGTGGTGCAGGAGGAGCCGGTCGTGGTGGACGTCGCGGAAGTCGTCGAGGGATCTCCTGGCGGCGGCGCGGACGCCGCGACCGAGGCGGTGGCGCCGGTGATGCGGCAGAAGATCCTGCTCGACATCCTCGTCCAGCACGACAGCAACGAGCGGCTGCCGGGCGTGACCGTCGACATCTCGATGGTCGACGCCGCCAAGACCGAGAAGGGGCACTGGCGCCTCTGGGTCGACACCTCGAAGCTCCAGAAGGCGAACAAGACGCAGTTGAGCCACGTCCTGGAGGACGTCGACTACACCGAGGGCGACGGCTTCTTCGTCGAGGTCCGCCACCCGGTGCCGCCCGAGGAGCGGGGCGAGTACAAGGAATTTGCGCCCGCCGGATAGCCGCATCCGGCGCCGCGGGGAGGGAGCCATGAAAGCCACTGCCGCCGAGCTGCCCGAGCTCGAGACCGCCGACCTGGTGGGGCGTCTCGAGGAACATGTGGGGCGGGTCGTTCGCGGCAAGCCCGAGGTCATCCGGCTGGCGGTGGTCTGCCTCCTCGCCCGCGGCCACATGCTGATCGAAGACGTGCCGGGGGTCGGCAAGACCACACTGGCACAGGCGCTCGCGCGCTCGCTCGGCCTCGCCTTCCAACGGATCCAGTTCACCAGCGACCTGCTGCCATCGGACATCATCGGGGTCACCATCTTCAAGCAGGGAGTCGGGGAGTTCGAGTTCGTTCCCGGGCCGCTCTTCGCCAACGTCGTCCTGGCCGACGAGATCAACCGCGCCAGCCCCAAGACCCAGTCGGCGCTGCTCGAGGCGATGAGCGAGCGCAAGGTGACGGTCGACCGGCAGAGCTTCGAGCTGCCGCGGTCGTTCATCGTCATCGCCACCCAGAACCCTCTCGAGTACGTCGGCACCTTCCCGCTGCCGGAGTCGCAGCTCGACCGTTTCATGATGTCGCTGAGAATCGGCTATCCGCCCCGGCGCGAGGAGAAAGAGCTCCTGACCTCCGGCGGCGTTCGCGACGTGCTCGAGCGGATCGCGGCGGTGGTCGGCAAGGCGGAGCTCCTCGAGCTGCAGGAGCGGGTCGGCCAGGTGCGGATGGCCGACAAGCTCACCGACTACGTCCTGGCGCTCGCCGCGGAGACCCGCCGCTCGCCCGACTTCGTGCTCGGTGTATCGACCCGCGGGGCGCAGAGCCTCTACCGGGCGACCCAGGCGATGGCGCTCTGCGAGGGGCGGAGCTTCGCGATCCCCGACGACGTCCAGCGGCTCGCCGCCGCGGTCCTCGCGCACCGCATCGTGCTCAAGGGCGGCAACGGGGGCCTGACGGCCACCCGCGAGGCGATCGGCCGGGTAGTCGCGTCCGTCCCGGTCCCGGTGTGAGCTCGGCTGCCGCCCGCCGCGAGGTGGCGCGCGCGAAGCGGGCGCGGCTCGAGCGCGTGCGGATCACCCGGGTCGGGGTCGGCTACATCCTGATCGCCCTCATCGTCGGGGTGGCCGCCGCCAACACCGGCAACAACGCGCTCTATCTCGTCGAGGCGGCGCTGCTCGCGCTGCTCGCGGTCTCCGGCTTCGTCTCGCGCAGCAATCTGCGCGGGCTCGAGGTCGAGCTCCTGGTGCCGAGCGAGATCTACGCCAACCAGGCCTTCTCCCTCGGCCACCGGCTGCGCAACCGCGACCGGCTGTTCGCGAAGCGGCTGCTCGAGGTTTCGGTGGGCGAGGAGAGCGGGCGCCGGCTGGTCCCCTGGCTGGGCCGCCGCGGCGAGCGCTCCGGCACCCTGCCGGCGCTCTTTCCCGGGCGCGGCCGGCGTCGGATCACCGGCGCCCGGCTGGCCTCGCGCTTTCCCCTCGGCCTTTTCCACAAGACGATGCGCTACCGCCTCGACCTCGAGGTCCTGGTGCTGCCGGAGATCTACCCGGCGTCGGAGGTGCGGGGCCTGGCCGCCGCCCGCTCCGGCGACCGCGAGTCGCGGCGCGCCGGTGCCGGCCACGAGCTGCTCTCGCTCAGGCGATTTCGCGCCGGCGACGACCCGCGCGGGATCCACTGGAAGCAGACCGCGCGCACCGGCGGACTCATCTTCATGGAGCGGGAGACGGAGGACGCGCGGCGGCTCGCGATCCTCTTCGACAACGGCTGCGGCGAGCTCGCGAATGCGGCGGAGCGGGCGCGATTCGAGCGGCTGGTGAGCGAGGCGGCGAGCGCCGCCGACCATCATCTCGAGAAGGGCTTCGAGGTGGAGCTCGTCACCCGCGGGGGGGCGATCCCCTTCGGGCGCGGCCGCGCCCACAACCTGCGCATCCACGAGACCCAGGCGCGGGTCGAGCCGGTCGAGCCGGGTCCCGAGCCGCTGGCCCTCGCCGACTCCGGCTCACCGGTGCTGAGGCTCGGAATGCTCGCCACGCCAGGAACGCCCGAGAAGAGCGCCGAGGGCCGAGGGGCGAGCCGGTGACTCCGACCTCGCCGCAGACCCGCGAGCGGCTGCTCCTGGCTGCCCTGGCGCTGCTCGCGCCCCTGCCGCTGCCGTTCAACGGGGTGATCGGCTGGACCTTTCTCACCGGCTTCTGGCTCGCCGTCGGCCTGGTGGCGCTGCGCGCCTGGCGGGGCGAGGAGCGCTGGCTGCCGGTGTGGATGATGAACCTCCTGGCGCTCGCCTACCTGCCCTTTCTCTACTTCGACCTCTCGTCCTTCTGGCGCGGCCGGCCGCTGCAGCCGCTGGTGCACCTGGCGATGTTCGCGCTGGCGGTGAAGCTCTTCGCGCTGCGGCGCGAGCGCGACAGATGGCAGGCGCTGGTGGCCATCTTCTTCGTCTTCCTGGCCGCGATGGGCTCGAGCGTTCACCCGGCGGTGACCCTCTATCTGTTCGCCTTCCTGGCGCTCGCGGTCCTCGCCCTGGCGCGCTTCGCCGCCGATCACGCCGAGAGCGCGACGCCGGCCGCCGGTCGACGGCCGCGGCCGGTGCCGCTCGCCGGCTTCGTGGCGCTGGCGACGGCCCTGGTGGTGGCCGGCTCGATCCCCCTCTTCGTGCTGCTGCCGCGGCTGCGCCAGCCCTACGTGACGGGCCCGGCCGGCGCCGGCGGCCCCGGCGCCGGCGCGGCGTTCTCGAGCTACCTGGGACTCGACACGATCGGCAACGTGCGGTCGAGCCGCGCCGTCGCCCTGCGCTTCGTCTACGAGGGGACGCCGCCGCCGCGGACCGAGATGCGGTTCAAGGCGGCGACCTACGACCTCTTCACCGGCGACGGCTGGAGCCGGTCGGGCCGCGAGTCGGTCACCCTGCGTCGCGAGCTGGACGGCTTCTTCCACCTCGGGGAGGCGCGCGCCCGGAGCTGGGCCGAGGTGTGGCTCAAGCGCTCGGGCGCGACCTCGCTGGTGCTCCCGGTCGAGACCGCGGCCCTCGACCTGCCGTCTCGGGCGCTCGCCCTCGACCGGGGCGGCGTCGTGTCCCTCCTCGGCCCGGCGCCCGAGACCGTCAGCTACCGGGTCGGGCTCGCGGCCGGCGCCGTGCTGCCCCGGGCATCGACGCCGGCGCGGGAGGGCGGGACCGAGCGCGACCCGAGCGGGATCACGCCCCGCATCGCGGCGCTCGCCGCGGAAGTGGCGGGCGAGGGGGAAGCGGCCGAGCGGGCGGCGCGTCTCGAGCGCCATCTCCTCGCCGGCTACGAGTACGATCTCGAGCTGGGCACCGAAGGCACGGCGCGGCCGATCGAGCGCTTTCTCTTCGAGAGCCGGCGCGGGCACTGCGAGTACTTCGCCTCGGCGATGGTGCTGCTGCTGCGCGCCCAGGACATCCCCTCCCGCCTGGTCACGGGATACCTGGGGGCAGACTACAACCCGCTCGAGCGCTACTTCATCGTCCGCCAGAGCCACGCCCACGCCTGGGTCGAGGCGGATCTGGGCGGCGACGGCTGGAGCGTCCTCGACCCGACCCCGGCGGCGGGGCGCCCGGTGAGCCGCGCCGCCGGGCTCGGCCTCCTGCTCGAGCAGGCCTACGACTACCTGATCTTCCGCTGGGACCGCTACGTTCTGACCTACGGCTTGAACGACCAGCTCGGCTTCGCCATCCGGCTGCGCGACTTCTGGAAGGATCTCCTCGCCCGCTTCGGCGCCGGCGAGAGTTCGGCGCCGGCCGCTTCGGCGCCGGCCCCGGAGGCCGAATCGGGAGAGCCCGGGGGCGATCGCCGGACGCCGCCCGAGGCGCTCGAGAGTCTGCGCTGGCTCACCCTCCTGGTGCCGGTCGCGGCCCTCCTCTACTGGCTGCGGCGCCGCCGCGGGTTCGACGCGACGCGCGCCTACCGGTGGCTGCGCGGGCGCCTCGCCGCGGTGGCGCCGCTCGCCGAGTCGACGCCGCCGCTCGAGGTCGCCCGCCGGCTCGGCCGCCGCTTCCCGGCCGCCGCCGCTCCCGCCGCCCGGGTCGTCCGCTTCTACCTGCGGGAGAGCTTCGCCGAAGAGCGCCTGGAAGCGGCAGAGAGAGAAGAGCTCGAGGCGGCCTTCCGAGAGGCCCGCCGCGGTCTTTCGCGGCGCCTCCGCAAGGCCTCCTGACCGCGGTGGCCGGGCGGATCCTAATACGCGTTGTGGCGCAGCCCGTGCCGCAGCGTCATCCAGAGGATCTTGAAATCTAGCAGCAGCGACCAGTTCTCGATGTAGTAGAGGTCGTACTGGATGCGCTTGCGGATCGAGGTGTTGCCGCGCCAGCCGTGCACCTGCGCCCATCCGGTGATGCCGGCCTTGACCCGGTGGCGCAGCATGTACTGCGGGATCTTGCCCTTGAACTCGTGGACGAAGGCGGGTCGCTCGGGGCGCGGGCCGACGATCGACATGTCGCCCTTCAGCACGTTCCAGAGCTGTGGCAGCTCGTCGAGTGACCACTGGCGCAGAAAGCCCCCGACCCGGGTGCGCCGCGGGTCGTCGCGGACCGCCCAGACCGGCCCGCTCGAGGTCTCGGCGTCGGGCCGCATCGAGCGGAACTTGAGAATCATGAACGGCTTGCCGTCGAGGCCCATGCGCTCCTGCCGGTAGAAGATCGGCCCGCGGTCTTCGAGCCAGATCGCCAGCGCCGCGAAGGGGAAGAATGGCGCCAGACCGGCGACGGCGGCCGTCGCGATGCCGAGATCCATCACCCGCTTGGCGAGGCTGTACCAGCCCTGGAGCGGCACCTGTGAAAGGTTGATGATCGGGGTGCCGTCGAGGTCCTCGATCGTCGCCTTGAGGGTGGCGTACTGGAGGATGTCCGGCACCAGCCGGACCTCGATGCACTCCTTGCCGACCACCTGCAGGATCTGCAGCGTCTTGGCGTGGGCCTCGATCGGCAGCGCCAGGAGGACCTGATCGATGCGCTGCTGGGCGAGCACCTTCTCGGTCTCTTCGCAGGTCCCGAGCACCGGCGCGCCGCAGAACTCATGCCGCGCCTTGGCGGGATCGTCGTCGAGGAAGCCGACCACCTCGAAGCCGAGCTCGCGGTGGCCCTGGATCTTGCGCGTCACCTCCTGGCCGAGCGCGCCGGCGCCGACGACGAGGATGCGCTGCAGGTTGTGACCCTGGCGTCGGATCCGGCGCAGCACCCCTCGGATGGCGCCACGGCCGACGAGGACGAAGACGAGGTCGAGGGCGGCGAACAGCGCCAGGAAGGCGCGGCTGTAGGAGAAGACCTCGAAGGTGCCGTCGCCGCGCGGCAGGCCCGGCTGCCGGTACCAGGTGATGACCACCGACAGCAGGACCGTCGCCAGCACCACGGCGACCACGATCGTCAGCGCCTCGTCGATCCGGCTGCGGCCGCGCCGCGACTGATAGAGGCCGTGGAAGTAGAAGACGATCGGCCACAGCACCACGACCACCGGCAGCAGGATGAGGTAGCGGACGAAATCCGGCTGGTGGGCCTTCAGCAGATCCCAGCCGTTGGCCAGGACCTCGAAGCGCAGGTACCAGGCGGCGAAGAAGGCGAGCAGGGTGGCGGCGACGTCGCCGGAGAGATAGACGGCGGTCGTCAGTCGATGCCGTTGGCGGATCAAGGCGTGATGCCTCCCGAGGGATAGTGTGCGGCGAGGAGGTCCTGGAATCGCTCTCTGAATCGGAGACCGGAGAAGCCTCCCGCGCGATCTCTCAGATTCAATTGATTGAAGCCGATTTTGCGCGCTTTGTCAATCGCGGAGATCAGCGGCCCGGGGCCGTCGTCGTCCGGGTAGAGGACCCCGTGGACGCCGTCCTCGACGATGTCGAGGACTCCGCCCCGGCCGAGCGCCACCACCGGGCAGCCGCAGGCCAGCGCCTCGACGCTGGAGATGCCGAAGTCCTCGACCCCGGGCTGCAGGTAGCAGCGGGCGCCCCGGTAGAGGGCGCGGAGGGTCTCGTCGTCCACCCGGCCGAGGAAGCGCGCCCCCCCTCCCAGCCGCTCGAGCCGCGTCCGGTCGGGGCCGTCGCCGACCACCCGCAGCTCCAGCCCGAGCCGGGCGCAGGCCTCGATCGCGCGCTCGATCCGCTTGTAGGGGGCGAGCGCCGCCACCATCAGGCAGTAGTCCCCGCCGGCCCCTTCGCCGGGGGTGAAGAACCCGACGTCGACGGGCGGGTGGAGGACCTCGGAGTCGCGCCCGTAGTAGCGGCGGATCCGTCCCGCGACGAATTCGGAGTTGGCGATGAAGAGATCCACCCGCGAGGCGGTGGCCGCGTCCCAGCGGCGCAGGCGGGCGAGGGCGGCCCGGCGCGCCCAGGCGATCGGGCCGTGCCGCTTCGGAAAGTAGACCGTCTCCTGGTCCCAGGCGTAGCGCATCGGGGTGTGGCAATAGCAGACGTGGAAGCTCCCCGCCGCCGGGATCGCCCCCTTCGCCGCGCAGTGGCTGCTGCTGACGATCAGATCGAAGCCCGAGAAGTCGAAGCGCTCGATCGCCGCCGGAAAGAACGGCAGGTAGCTGCGGTAGTGCTTCGCGACCCCCGGCAGCCGCTGGATGAAGCTGGTCTCGATCGGGTGGCTCTCGAGCGCCGGGCTGACGCTGCCGGGCAGGTGGAGCAGGGTGTAGATCGGGCCGTCGGGGTAGAGCGAGGCGATCTGCTCGAGGACCTTCTCGCCGCCCCGCATCCCGGTCAGCCAGTCGTGGACCAGCGCGACTCGCATCCCGGCCATCTCAGGCGTCGTCCCCCTCCAGCGCCCGCCGATAGGTCTCGAGGGTGCGCTCCGCGGTCGCCGACCAGCGGAAGTCCCGCGAGCGCTTGAGCCCCAGCCGCGCAAGGGCCCGGCGGTGCTCGGCATCGGTGATGCACTGGACGAGCGCGCCGGCGATGTCGTCGACGTCGAGCGGATCGACGAGATGCGCGTAGCCTTCGGCGATCTCCTTGAGCGAGGAGCTGGAGGAGGTGATCACCGGCACGCCGCTGGCCATCGCCTCGACCACCGGCAGACCGAAGCCCTCGTAGAGGGTCGGGTAGAGCAGCAGCAGCGCGCGCTGGTAGACGGCGACGAGCCGCTCGTCGTCGACGTGGCCGAGCAGGTGGACGCGCTCGCCGACGCCGAGCCGATCGGCCTGCTGACGCACGCGGAACTCGCCCTGCCGGTCGCCGACGCAGACGAGGTGGGCGGCAAACGGCGTCCGCTCGAGCGCCCGGGCGTAGGCGGCGACCACGTTCTCGAGGTTCTTGTGGGGCTTGGGGTTGCCCACGAAGAGCAGGTACTCGGCCGGCAGCGAGAGCGGCCCGAGCAGGCCCTCGATCTCGTCGTCCGCCAGCTTGCGCCGGAAACGGTCGGCGACCCCCGGGTAGATCACCTGGATCTTCCGGCCGTCGACCTCGAAGTACTCCATCAGGTCGGTCTTGGTGTTCTGCGAGTCCGCGATGATGCGGTCGCCGCGCACCAGGCTGCGGCGGATCATCCGCTGGGCGTAGAAGAAGGCGAGCGGCCCCGGCAGGAACTCCGGGTAGAGCAGGTGGATGATGTCGTGGATGGTGACGACCGCCCGGCAGGGGACCACGCTCGGCAGGACGTAGTGGGTGGCGTGGTAGAGGTCGAGCCGCATCCGCAGCAGCCGCCAGGAGAGCGCCAGGAGCTCGCGCACGGAGTAGAGCGGGGCGCGCTCCACCACCAGCTCGAAGTTCGGCGGCAGATCGTCGAGGAGGTCCCGGTGGCGCGGTCCGACGAAGAGCGCGTAGCGGTTCTCGCCGTCGAGCTCGGCGAGCGCGCGCACCAGGTTCTGGATGTACGTGCCGATCCCGAAGTCGGTCAGCTTGCGCGCGTCGATCCCGATCTTGTAGGGCAAAGATGAGCTCCGGCGGGCCCCGGCGCGCCCGGGCGGGCGCCGCCGGCGCGGGTCCGCATTCTACTGGAGCGCCAGCGCGAACACCTCTTCCATCTCGCGCGCGGCGCGCGTCCACCGGAAACGCCGCGCCCGCTCGCGGCCGCGGGCGCCGAGCTCGGCGGCGAGCGCCGGGTCGCCGATCACCCGGCGCAGGGCGTCGGCGAGGCCGCCCGGGTCGTCGGCGTCCACCAGCAGCCCGGCCTCGCCCACCACCTCGGACAGGCTGGCCCGGTTCGAAGCGACCGTCGGCACCCCGCACGCCATCGCCTCGGCCGGCGGCAGGCCGAAGCCCTCGTAGAGCGACGGGTAGGCGAAGACCCGGGCGGCCTGGAAGAGGCGCACGAGGCGGCCGCGCTCGACCCGGCCGAGGGCGAGGAGCCCGAGCCCGCGCAGGCGCTCGATCCGCCGCACCAGCGGCCGCGAGCGCCAGCCGTAGCCGCCGGCGAGGACCAGCGGCGGGAAGGTCGGGTCGTCGAGACGCGCCGCCTCCCAGGCGTCGAGCAGCAGGCCGAGGTTCTTGCGCGGCTCGATCGTGCCGGCGTAGAGCACGTAGCCCCGCGGGCAGCCCAGCTCCTCGCGGGTCGCGGCGACCTCCTCGGCGCCGCCGGGCGCGAAGTCCTCGTCGACCCCCGGGTAGACGACCCGCAGCCGGTCGGCGCACTGCGGGAACTGGCCGCGCAGGTCCCGCGCCGTCGCCTCGGAGTCGGCGACGACGACGCGGGCGGTCTCGACGCTGCGGCGCAGGAAGGGCAGGATGCTGGCCAGCACCTTGAACCGGTGGGTCTCCGGATAGAGCACCGGGGTCAGGTCGTGGACGGTGACCACCGCGGGCACCGGCAGCCGCAGCGGCAGGGTGAAGAGCGGCGACCAGAAGAGGTCGAGGTCGCCGGCCGCCAGCCGCGCCGGCAGCCGCAGCTGCTGCCAGAGGACGCCGAGCGGCGCCGCCCGGGTCTCGAGCGCGACCCCGGCGGCCTCGAGCTCGCCGCCGCCGGTCGCCGGCCGGTGGGAGAGGCCCACGATGCGGTAGCCGCCGCGCTCGGCGAGCCGGAGCAGCAGCGCCCGGGTGAAGACGCCGATGCCGCTGGGCGTGCCGACGAGCGCCCGCAGATCGACCCCGACCGCCGGCCGCGCCGTCGTCGCCGCCGGGCTCACCACGGCGCCGCCCCCGCGGCCGGCGGCCCGCCGGCGACCCCGGCCGCCTGGCGGAAGACCCCCAGCGTGCGCTCGGCCGACGCCTGCCAGGAGAGCTTGGCCACCCGAGCGCGCCCGCGCGCGACCAGCCGCCCGGCGAGCTCCGGATCGGTGAGAACGGTGGCGATCCGCGCCGCCAGCAGCGCCGGGCGGTCCGGCGGCGCGAAGAGGGCTCCGTCCTCGGCCACCTCGCGCAGCACCGGGATGTCGCTGCAGACGAGCGGCGTCCCCGCCCACTGGGCCTCGACCGCCGGCAGCCCGAAGCCCTCGTAGAGCGACGGGAAGACGACCACCGCGGCGCCCCGGTAGAGGGCGGCGAGCTCCTCTTCGGCGACGTAGCCGAGGTGGTGCAGCCAGCCCTCGGCCGCGGCCGCCTCGACCGCGGCGCGGATCTCCGCCGTCTTCCAGCCGTAGCGCCCGCAGAGCACCAGCGGCGGCGCCGCGGCGAGGTCCCGGCGCAGCCGCCGCCAGGCGGCGAGCAGGCCGAGGACGTTCTTGCGCGGCTCGAGCGTGCCGACGTGCAGCCCGTAGCGCTCGGGCACGCCGTCCGGCAGCCGCCCCGGCTCGACCCGGGCGAGCTGGCCCGGCCCGTGGTGGACGACCGTGACCCGCGCCGGGTGGGCGTAGCCGAAGGCGGCCAGCTCGTCGCGCACCGCGCCGCTCACCGAGATCAGCCGGTCGGCGTCGAAGAGCGCGGGCCCGAGCTTCGACTCCAGGTCGCGCAGGGTCTCGGCGCGCAGGGTGTCGGGCACCGCTCGCAGGCCGAGGTCGTGGACCGTGGCGACCCGGGCGCCGCGGGCGAAAGTGAAGCGGCGGGGCAGGAAATAGTTGGGGGCGAAGAGCACCCGGTTGCCGTCGAGGGCGATGAGCAGCGGCTCGAGCCGCCGCAGCACCGGGATGATCCGTCCCTTGGGCAGCACGAGGTCGTCGGGGACCTCCCAGAGCACGCGCTCGACCGCCGGACCCGCCGGCAGCTCGACCCGCGGCGGCTCGAGGTCGGGGCTGGCGACGACGGTCGGGCCGTAGAGGCGCAGGCGCACGTCGTCGCGGTCGGCGAGGTGCTCGAGCAGCCGGTAGAGGTACCAGCCGATGCCGGTCAGCGGCTCCCAGAAGGCGGTGACGTCCACCGCGACGGTGAGGCGCTTTTCGCGCCGTCGGCGCGCCAGGATCGAGGCCGTCGCGACGAGGCAGGAGAGGGTGGGCAGGTCGGCGCGCGGCCGCAGCCGCCCGGCCCAGTGGGGGAGCTTGGCGCGCAGCCAGTTGTAGCCGCGGCGGGTGCGCGGGAAGCGGCGGGCGAGGGCGCGCTTCACGCGCTCGCCGAAGGGTCGCTCGGGTTCGCCCCGCGGCGGCGCGGATGGCTGCTCGGCTGTCATTGCGGAAGCGGAGCCCCGGCGCGGACGGAAACGGGGCGCGCTCATCGTCCCAGATCCGTCTCCGGCGATCAACTGCTTGGGGAGGCTCGGCGTCTCTCGTCTGACGGGGTGTCGGTCTGCGGCTGCGGTCTCGCGTCGCTGGGGGTGTCGCGGGAGGGGGCCCTCCAGGGGTCAAAAGGCGGATCACGGCGTCTCTCGTCTGACCGGCAAAAGGTCCGCGGCTGCGGTCTCGCGTCGCTGGGGGTGTCGCGGGAGGGGGCCCTCCCGGGGTCAAAAGGCGGATCTCGGCGTCTCTCGTCTGACCGCGGTCCGGTCCGCGACGGGCGTCTCGTCAGCTACCGGGAGTGGAACTATGCCCCCTGGAGGGCCCC
>JBFJMD010000034.1:0-12111 GCA_041634115.1 Thermoanaerobaculia bacterium
CGCCGGGCCGGCCAGCTCGCCTCCCTCTTCCCGCGCTACGAGATCGTCCACGGCGACGCCACGGACCTGGCGCTGCTCAAGGCCGAGCGCATCGGGCAGGCGCGGACCTTCGTGGCGCTCTCCGGCAACGACGAGAGCAACCTCATGGCTTGCCTGCTGGCGCAAGAGCTCGGAATCCCGAACGTCCTCGCCCTCGTCCAGCGGGCCGAGACCACCCATCTCTGGCGGCGCCTGCAGCTGCGCGAGGTCTTCTCGCCGCGGGCGCTGGCCTACGAGCGGATCCGCGAGTACATCGAGAGCAACTACAGCGCCAACATCGTTTCGCTCAAGCGCGGCGCCGCCCAGGTGCTCGAGCGCCGCCTCTGGGAAGCGAGCCCGGCCGCCGGGGTGACGCTGGCGCAGATGAAGCCGCCGCGGGGGGTCATCGTCGGGGCGGTGGCGCGCGGCGAGCGGGTCTTCGTTCCCCGCGGCTCCGACCGCCTCGAGGTCGGCGATCTGGTGATCCTCTTCGTGCAGGAGAGCGAGCTCGACACGGTGCGGCTGCTCTTCCCCGGCCGAGAGCACAAGTGACGGGCGCGCCGCCTTGAACTTCCGCCCGCCGCTGCGCTTTCTCGGCCGCATCCTGCTGCTGCTGGCCGCCTCGCAGCTCTTCCCCTTCTTCTGCAGCCTGATCTACGGGGAGCGTCACGCCGCCAACGCCTTCCTGGTCTCGGCGCTGGTCGCCGGCCTGAGTGGAGCGCTCCTCACCTACCTCGGCCGGGGCGCGGCGGAGGTCTACCGCCGCGAGGGGATCCTGATCGTCGCCGGCGGCTGGGTGCTGGCCTCGATCTTCGGCGCCCTGCCCTACCTCGTGACCGGCACCTTCACCCACCCGATCGACGCGCTCTTCGAGTCGGCCTCCGGGTTCACCACCACCGGCGCGTCGCTGCTCACCGACATCGAGAGCGCCGGCCGGGGGATCCTCTTCTGGCGCAGCTTCACCCAGTGGCTGGGGGGCATGGGCATCATCGTGCTCTTCGTGGCGCTGCTGCCCGAGCTGGGGCCCGGCGCCCGCTTCCTCTACAAGCTCGAGGTGCCGGGGCCGTCGGCCGAGGCGCTGCAGCCGCGGATCCACGACACCGCCGGCATCCTGTGGAAGATCTACCTGATGTTCACCGGCGCCGAGACGGTGCTGCTCATGGCGGCCGGGCTCGACCTCTACGACGCCCTGACCCACACCTTCTCGACCCTCTCGACCGGCGGCTTCTCGCCGCGAAACGCCTCGGTCGCGGCCTTCGACTCGGTCTGGGTGGAGCTCATCATCATCCTCTTCATGCTCCTCGCCGGCGCCAACTTCTCGCTCTACTACGGCATGCGCAAGCGGCGCGGATGGAACCTCCTGCGCGACGCCGAGTTCCGGCTCTACATGCTGCTCGTCGCCGGCTTCACCCTGGTGGTGACCGCGGACCTGCTGCGCCGGGACGCCTACGAGGCGCCGGGGCGGGCGCTCCTCGACTCGGCCTTCCAGGTGTCGTCGATCCTGACCACGACCGGCTTCGCCACCGCCGACTTCGACGGCTGGCCGGTGCTGTCGCGCATGCTGCTGGTGGTGCTGATGTTCGTCGGCGGCTGCGCCGGCTCGACCGCGGGCTCGATGAAGGTGATGCGGATGGTGATCGGAGTCAAGTCGGCGCTGCGCGAGGTGCGGCTGATCTTCAGCCCCAACTCGGTGCTCTCGGTCTTCGTGGGCGGCAAGACCGTGCCCGACCCGGTGGTGCGCAGCGTCGCCGGGTTCTTCATCCTCTACCTCAGCAGCTGGGGGGTGGGGGCGCTGCTGCTGAGCATCTCGGGCCCCGACCTGGTGACCTCCGCCACCGCCGCGGCGGCCACCCTGGGCAACATCGGGCCGGGGCTCGGCGCCGTCGGCCCGGCGGCGAACTTCGCCTTCTTCGACGCCCCCGACAAGGCGCTGATGGTGCTCCTGATGTGGCTGGGCCGGCTCGAGATCTACTCGATCGCCGCCCTCTTCACCCGCTCGTTCTGGAGGCCCTAGGCCGGGGATCAGAGGTCGGGCAGCACCGGAGCGGTCTCGAGCCAGATCAGATCGCCCGCGTTCATGACGGGCAGGCCCTTGAAGGTGAAGCGCCAGCGAAGCACGTCGCCCTCCTCGAGCCGCGCCTCGAGCCGCTTCGCGCCCTCCGCCTCGAGGTCGGCTCCGTCCGGGCGGACCCGCGCCCGGAGCTTGCCCAGATTCGCCTCCGAGCCGTCCGCCCTGAACAGCCGCACGGCGGCCGTCACCCGGCCCGAGCCGGCGCCCGCCGCGCGGGCTCCCCGGCTCGCCTCCTCGCGCTCCATGGCGTAGAGGAAGTTGAACTCGAGCCGGCTCCGGGAGGCGAAGAAGTCGCTCGACACGACCTGGTAGACGTCGATCCGCCGCGGGTGCTTCGACCCGTCCTGGTCGCAGACCCAGACCTCGAGCGCGCCCTCGGCGACCTTGAAGACGTCGGCGCCGGCGGCCTGCGCGACCAGCAGGGCCAGGACGGCGCCGAGAGCGAGCACCTTGAGCCAACTCACGACTTTCACGGCGGTCTCCTTTCGCGGCCACGGCGAGGGTCGCCGCCGTCCGGGAGGCCGGCGCCGCGACCCGCACCGCTTCCGCTTTCCGTGGATGGAGGGCGCGGGTCCCGGATCCGGAGAGCGCCGCCGGCGTCTCGGCCGAGTCCCCGCCTGATCACTGTAGGATGGTCACCTTCGATGGGCAACACCCCCCGAAGGGGCGAGCCGGCCGTCCGCCCGGGTGGGTCCGGAGACGGGACGGCGGCGGCGACGACCCGGACGCTCGGTCGCGGACTCCTCTTCCCGGGCCCGCAGGCGCCGCTGTCGCATTTCGGCGTCACCCTGCTGCGGCACTCCACGACGACCGCGCTGCGCTACGCGCTCTACCAGCTCGGCCTGCCGCTGCCCGATCGGCCGCCGGTGCGAATCGTCGGGCTGCGGCTGCTCTTCGACGGCAGGGCCCTGGCGGCCGCGCTCGCGCAGACCGCCGGCGGCGCCGAGGTCGCCGCCGCGGTGGCCGACCCGGGCGGCGAGGGGCGCCTGCCCCGGGGCGCGGCGAGGCTGGGGGCGGCGGTGCGCTTTCATCGCGCGCGGCAGGCCGTGACCCCTCCGCCGCGCCGGCCCGCGCTCCCCGCCGACCTCGACGCCCCCCCTGCGGCCCTCTGGACCGCGCTCCGCGAGCGCCTCTCGCGGCGTGCGAGCGCGCTCAACGAGGCCTTCCTGGCCGAGCTTCTGGCCGCCCTCGCGCGCCGGCGCCGGCGGGCGGGCGGCGCGGTGGTCCCTGCGACGATGAGCCGCGAGGCGGCGCGGCTCCTGGCCGGCCGCCCGGCGCGGCTCGAGCGCCTCGGGCCGCCCGACCTCCTGCGGCCCTCCTGGGCCGAGGACCCGGCCGCCGTGAGAACGGAAACAGGCACCGAATTCCGAGCCGAATTCGGTGCCTGTCCCCTTTTTTCCTTTCGCCGCCGTGGCCGATTTCGCGAAGCCTGGCGCGAGGTCCTCGACGAGCTGAGGCCCCTCTTCCTCGCCCTGGCCGGCGGCGCGGCGCGGCGGGGTCTCATCGAGCGGCCCGAGGACGCCTTCTTCCTGCCCTTCGACCTGGGGGCCGACCTGGCGCTCCCGGGCCGCCCCGCCTGGCTCGCGCCGGCGGTCGCCGCCAACCGCCGCGAGCACGAGCGCTGGACGGGTGAGCCGGACCCGACGGCGCCGGAAAGCGAGGCGGGCAGGGAGCTCTGGCCCGCGGCGCCGCTCTGGCCGCTGGAATGAGGGGAGCGAGTGAGGACTCGGGACTCGTGAACGCAATCGGGGGGGGCGGGTCTTGGTGCGGGACCGGGCGCTAGCCGAACAGGGTCGGGGGCTCCGGCGCCTTTTTCTTGCGGCCGCCGACCACGGTGCCGTCCGGCTCGCGGTAGCGGCCGCTGCCGAGGTGCAGCAGGCAGCGGTTGCGGCCCCGCCGCTTGGCCTCGTAGAGCGCCTCGTCCGCGATCTCCACCAGCTCCGAGCCGGAGGCGGCGTGGAGCTCGGGATAGGCCGCGATCCCGCAGCTCGATCGCAGCGGGATCTTGCGGTCCCCGACCACGAAGATGTTCCACTCGACGGCGCGGCGCAGCCGCTCGGCGATCTGCAGCGCCGTGCGGCCGGTGGTGCGCTCGAGCACCACCGCGAACTCCTCGCCGCCGTAGCGGCAGCAGAGGTCGGTGTCGCGGCGGTGGCTCTCCAGCAGGTGCGCGATCTCCAGCAGCGCGAGGTCGCCGACCTTGTGCCCGAAGCGGTCGTTGATGCGCTTGAAGTGATCGAGGTCGAGCATGATGACCGCCATCGAGCCCCCCTCCAGCCGGCACTCCTCGTAGACGCGCTCGAGCCGGTCCTCGAGGGCGCGGCGGTCGGGCAGATCGGTGAGCGGATCGCGCCGCGCCTCGCGGTCGAGCAGCGCCCGCTCGATCGACGAGGCCATCTGCGGCAGCAGCGAGTCGAACAGATCGAGCGAGGCCGCCTCGAGCCGGCGCGGATCGCACCAGAAGCGCAGGCGGGCGATCACCCGGTCCTGGGCCACGATCTCCCGCTCGACGATCCGCCAGGCGGTGCGGCGATGGATCCCGGGCAGCACCGGCGGGGTGGGCGGCGGCTCCGGCGCGCCCTCGGCGACCAGGCCGTCGGGACCCGCCTGCCAGCTTCGCGTCTCGCCGTTCGTCCCCCGCAGCTCGAACTCGAACCACGAGAACGGAAACATCCGGCGGCACTCGATCTGGATCTGCTCCGCGATCCCCACCAGGTCCGGGTTGCGGAAGATGATCCGATGGCCGGCGAGCGTGACCTCGGTGAGCTCGTAGATCTTGTCGAGGGCGCGGTTGCGCAGCCGCGACGCCCGCGCCGCCTCCACCGCCGGCAGCGCGATCCCGGCCAGAAGCAGGAGCGCGACCGTCCAGCCGACCGCCTCGACGACGTGGGCCAGGCCAAGACCCGCCAGCCAGCCCCCGAGGTCGAGCCAGAGCCCGGCGGCGGCGCTGCGGACGACCACCCGCCGCCGCTCGCTGCGCCGCGCCGCCGCCACCCGCAGCAGCGGCAGCAGAGCGACGTAGACGAAGCCGGCGAGCGCCCCGGCGGCGTAGATCCGCTCGACGAGGCCGGCGCTCTCCCAGCGCACCAGCGCGAGCCGCCAGACGAGCGCCGCGAGCAGGACCGCGAGCAGCACCCTGCCGGCGCCGGCCAGGGTCTCGAGCGACCACCTCCGCCAGCCCTCGCGACGCCGCTGCAGCCGCAGGGCGCGTCTGCCGGCCCGCCGCAGCACGAAGATCCCGGCGCCGAAGAGCGCCGCCGCCGGCGGCCCGGCGAAGTAGGCGAACGGCGCGAGGGCGGCGGCGCCGAGGGCGAGCGAGCCGGTCGAATCGGCGCCGTAGAGGGCCGCAGCCGCGGCGAGGAGGGCCAGCGCGACGACGACCGGCGGGCCGGCCGCCACGTCCCCCGCCGGTCCGGGCCCCCACGCCGCGGCGGCGAGGATCGCGATCGCGCCGGTCGCCAGGGGCGCCGCCGCGAAGAGGACGTCCTCGAAGGGGCCGCGAGCCGCCGCCGGGCGCTCCCTCTGCGGCGTCAGGGGGCCCCCTTCAGATCGCGGACGGCGGGCAGGATGCCGAAGCCGTCCGCCGCGCGGACCGCCTTCAGGATCGCCGCGACCACCGCGCGCTCCGCGAGCACGCCCACCTGGTGCACGTGCGCCCGGCGCTCGCCGGTCGCCAGGGTCAGCACCAGGTCGCCGTCGTAGAGCGAGAGCGCCGGCGAGATCGTCCGGTAGAGGCCACCGAAGGCCATCTCCGACACCTTGCGCGCCTCCGCCTTCTCGAGGATCGCGTCGGTCATGACCACCACCAGCGTCGTGTTGCCCTCCCAGGGGTGGGGCTGGGACGGGTCGAGGGCCGCGAGCAGCCGCGCCGAGTCGGCCAGCTCGGAGGAGTCAGGGGCCGCCCGGCAGCCGGCCACCAGGCGGCCGGTCTCCGGGTCGCGCACGTCCCCGTAGGGATTGACCGCCGCCGCCGCGGCGACCGTCGGTCCGCCCGCCGGGCGCAGGCTGGCGAAGCCGAAGCCGCCCTTCATCGCCCGCTCGTGGCCGGCGCACTTGCCGACCGTGGCGCCGGTGCCGGCGCCGACGCTGCCGCAGGGCACCTCGCCCGCGCCGGCGGCCGCCAGCGCCCGCTCGGCGAGCACCCGGTCCGGCGCGACGTCGGGCGAGCCGAAGCCGAGGTCGAAGAGGATCGCGGTGGGGACCACGGGCACCTGCCGGAAGCCGGTGCGGAAGCCGTGCCCGCCGCGCTCGAGGTGCTCGACGACCGCGGCCGAGGACGAGAGCCCGAAGCCGCTGCCGCCGGCGAGCACCACGCCGTGGATCTGGGTCGCGAGGTGGTGGCCGGCGACGACCGAGTCGAATTGCCGGGTGCCGGTCGCCGTGCCGCGCACGTCGGCCGCCGCCACCGCGCCCGCGGGGCAGAGGATCACCGTGATGCCGGTCTTGCCCTCCGGGTCGGTGCCGTGGCCGATGGCGAGGCCGGGGATGTCGAGCTCGCCGGAGGGTTCCGGAAAGGCGGGCGCCGCGGACATGGCCGCGCCGATTGTACCCCCGAGCCGGAGCCCCCCGGGGCGGCTAAACTCGCCCCGATGGGCGCCGAAGAGACCCTGCTCGCGGTGGTGGATCAGGGCTCGACCCTGACCAAGGGCGCGGTCGTCGACCTCGCCGGCGAGCGGCGCGAGGAGATCTCGCTGCCGGTGGCGAGCCGCGTGGACGGTCCGCGGATCGAGCACGACCCGGCGGCGATCGCCGCCGGGGTCGAAGAGGCTCTCGGGCGCCTTCTGGAAGGCCGCCGCGTCGCCGCTATCGGCCTCACCTGCCAGCGCTCGACCTGCCTGGTCTGGGACCGGGCGAGCGGCGAGCCGCTGACCGCCGCCCTCTCCTGGCGGGACGTCAGCCAGGGCGGTCGGGTCGAAGCCCTCGCCGGGCAGGCCGAGGAGGTCGCGCGGCGCACCGGCCTGCGGCTCTCCCCGCACTACGCGGCCCCCAAGCTCGCCCATCTGCTCGAGAGCCTTCCGGGCGGCCGCCGCCGCGCCGAAGCCGGCGAGCTCGTCGCCGGCACCCTCGACGCTTTCCTGCTCCGCCGCCTCGTCGGGGTCGACGCCACCGAGCCCGGACACGCCGGGCGCTCGCTGCTCTACAACCTGGAATCGGGCGACTGGGACCCGCGGCTCTGCGAGCTCTTCGGCGTGCCGCGGGCGGCGCTGCCGGCGCTCGCCCCGAGCGCCGC
This sequence comes from Thermoanaerobaculia bacterium, assembly GCA_041634115.1. Lineage (GTDB taxonomy): Bacteria > Acidobacteriota > Thermoanaerobaculia > Multivoradales > JAHEKO01 > JBFJMD01. The sequence continues at coordinate 7,320 of JBFJMD010000034.1, forward strand.
CCCGCGCGGCGAGCACCGCGGGGTGCAGGTCACCGCCGTCGCCGGCGACCAGCAGGCGGCCCTCCTCGGCCATGGCGGCTGGGAGCCGGGAGTGACGGCCGTCCACTTCGGCACCGGCGCCTTCGTCCTCGCCGCGACCGGCGAGACGGCGCGGCGCCACCCGGGACTGCTGTCGGCGGTCGTCGCCAGCACCGCCGCCGGCCGGCGCTTCCAGCTCGAGGGCTCGGTCAACAGCGCCGGCGCGGCGGTCGACTGGGCCTGCGCTCTGACCGGAGCCGACATCGAGGCCTTCGCCGACCGCGACCTAGACCCCGAGCGGCTGCCGCGGGTCTTTCCGGCCTTCGCCGGCGCCGCGGCCCCCTGGTGGCGACACGACGCGCGCGCGGTCGTCGCCGGCCTGACGCTCGAGACCGGAGCCGACGACCTGGTCCGCGGCGTCCTCGCCGGGGTCGCCATGCGGGTCGTGGACTGCCTCGAGGCGCTGGCCGAGGCGGGCGTGACCACCGCGACCCTGCGGGCGAGCGGCAAGCTCACCCGCCTCTCGGGCCTCGTCGGCCTCCTGGCCGACGCCGCCGGCGTCGCGGTCGAGGTGTCGGCCGACGAGGAGACCGGCCTCGCCGGCATCGCCCGCCTGGCGGCGACCGGCCTCGGCGCCCTCCCCGACCCCGCCGGCGCCCCGAGGATCGCCCGCCGCCGCGACCCCGCCTGGCCCCCCGAGCGCGCCCGCGCCGCCCGCCGCCGCTGGCGGCAGTTCGTCGATCGGGCCCTCCGCACCTAGGAAGAGGTCACCGGTCCGGGGTCAGGACGATCTTGCCCACCGGCTCGCACTTCTCGATCGCGCGCAGCCCCTCCTCGAAGCGCTCGAGCGGCAGGGTCCGGTCGACCACCGTGCGCACCACCCCCCGCTCCACCAGCTCGATCGCCTCGTGGAGGTCCTGGAGCGTCGCCCCGACCGAGCCCAGCACTCTCTGCTCGAACACCACGAGCTGGATCGGATGGACCGAGAAGCTCGCCTCCGAGTAGCCGATGAACACCAGCCGCCCCCGCCGCCCCAGCGCCGCCGACGCCTCGGGCATCGACTCCGCGCCGCCGACGCACTCGAACACCACGTCGGCGCCGCGGCCGCCCGTCGCCTCCTTCACCCGCTCGGCCACCGATCCGGGGGCGGCGTCGATCGTCACCTCCGCCCCGAGCTCCGCCGCCTTCGCCAGCTTCGCCGGGCTGCGCCCGACCGCGATCGCCCGCGCCCCGCGCGCCCGCGCGAGCTGCACGAGCCCGAAGCCGACGCCGCCCACGCCGTAGACCACCGCCCACTCGTCCGCGGCCAGGCCGGCGAGCTTCGCCGCGTGGACCGCCGTGGTCACGCCGCAGCCGATCGGCGCCGCCTCGACGTCGGAGATCGCGTCCGGCAGCTTGACCGCGTTGCGCTCCGGCACGACGGCGAGCTCCGCGTAGCCGCCGTCCGAGATGAAGCCGTACTCGGCGCGCAGCTCGGGGCAGAGCTGCTCGTCGCCGGTCCGGCAGTGCCGGCAGCGGCCGCAGCCGAGGTAGTAGTAGAGGATCACCCGCTCGCCGCGCCGCTTCGGGTCGACGCCCTCCCCGACCGCCTCCACCCGGCCGACGATCTCGTGTCCGAGGGTCAGCGGCGCGACCCCGAGGTCGAGCAGACCGCTCTCGAAGTGCAGCTCGGTGTGGCACATCGCCGCCGCGGTGATCCGCACCAGCACCTCCCCGGGCCCCGGTGTCGGATCCCCGATCTCCTCCAGCGCCAGCGGCCGCCGCGGCCCGTGGTAGCGAACGGCTCTCATTCGGCCTCCTCCCGGCCGGGGAACTCTTCCCACCCGGGCAGGCGCCAGGCCGGCGTCCGCCCGGGCAGCCGTGTCAGCCCGGCCCTCTCGAGACGCGCCCCGAGCGCGTCGAGGAACTCGTTGCGGCCGTCGACGACCGCCAGGTTGAGAAAGAACTCCCGCGCGCGGCGCGCGCCGCGGTAGACGAAGCGCAGCGACTGGGTGCCCTCGCGGGGCGCGCAGGAGAGGATGCGGTCGAAGCGGATCCTGCGCGGCCGGAAGGTGTGGAGCGGCTGGTAGCCGACGGTCTCCGCGTCGATCACGACGGCCGGGCCGCCGGCGGTCCACCAGATCTTGGCGAGCGACACCCAGAACAGCAGCCCGTAGAAGACCAGCGCCCCGAACGCCCGGCCGAGCGGGGCGCTCTGCGGGGTGCGGAACGCCCAGGCGAGCAGGGCCAGCACGGCCACCGCCCCCACCCCCCAGATCATCGCCTTGCGGCAGGTGCGGCGGACCCAAGGGCGGAAGCCGAAGCTCTCCCCGCTCACTTCGCCGCCGTCTCGGGCCGGGGCTTGCGCTCCCCGAGCACGTTGACGATCACCCAGCGGCCGTCGAAGCGCACGACGTAGCCCTCGAGATAGTCCAGCGCCGTCGCCACGATCGCCTGGCGGTCCTCCGCCTGGCCGCCCGCCGCCGGCGCCGCCGCCGCGGGCCCGAGCAGGGCGAGCGCCAGCGCCCCGCAGATTGTCCATCGCATCCGGAGTCTCCTTTCGCTTCGAGGCGTCGCCGCCTCGGGCGATTCTCTCCCAGACCCGGCGTCGCGGCCACAGCGCGTCCCACCGCCGGGCAGGCCCCACCCCCGGAGCCCCGCCGACCCGGCCCCCGGTCCAAGTTCTTTACGAATCGGATTACGCGAACGTACACGATCGAAATGCGGCTGTCAAGAGCGCGACCCCGGGTCGGCCGGGGCAGCGCCCGGCGGCTACAATGCGCCCATGCCCGGCGACACCAAGCGCATCGCGATCACCACCGGCGGCGGCGACGCCCCCGGCCTGAACGCCGTCATCCGCGCCGCCGTCCTGGCCGCCGACGCGCGCGGCTGGGAGGTGCTCGGGATCCGCCGCGGCTACGAGGGCCTGCTCGACCCCGACCAGATCGTGACCCTCGATCGCCAGGCCGTGCGCGGCATCGCCCACCTGGGCGGCACCATCCTGGGCACGAGCAACCGCGGCAACCCCTTCACCTATCCGGCGCGGCCAGGCGCGGGGGCGGACGGCGTCGAGGACCGCTCGGACGAGGTCGTCGAGAACTTCCACCGCCTCGGGCTCGACGCGCTGATCGCGATCGGCGGCGACGGCTCGATGGAGATCGCGGCCCGCCTCGGCGAGCTCGGCATCCCGGTCGTCGGGGTGCCCAAGACCATCGACAACGACCTCGCGGGCACCGTCGTCACCTTCGGCTTCGACACCGCGGTGTCCGTGGCCACCGAGGCCGTCGACCGGCTCCACTCGACCGCCGAGGCGCACGACCGCGTCTTCACCGTCGAGGTGATGGGACACTACGCCGGCTGGATCGCACTCCACGCCGGGCTCGCCGGCGGCGCCGACGTCATCCTGATCCCCGAGATCCCGTACCGGCTGGAGTCGGTCGAGCGCAAGATCCGCGAGCGCGAGGCGCGCGGTCGCCGCTTCAGCCTGGTGGTGGCCGCCGAGGGCGCGCGCGAAGTCGGCGGCGAGCCGATCACCCAGGAGCCCTCCGAGCCCGGCGGCAGGAGGCGGCTGGGGGGCGTCGGCGAGTTCCTCGCCCGCGAGCTGCACCGGCGTACCGGCAAGGAGACCCGCTCGGTGGTGCTCGGACATCTCCAGCGCGGCGGCTGGCCCACCGCGCACGACCGGATCATCTCGCTGCGCTTCGGGGCCGCCGCGGTGCGGGTGATCGAAGAGGGGCTGTTCTCGGTGATGGTCGCCCTCGACCCTCCCCACGTCGAGACGGTGCCGCTGGCCGTCGCCACCCGCCGCATGAAGTCGGTGCCGCTCGACGGCGACACCGTGCTGGCGGCGCGCGACATGGGGATCTGCCTGGGAGACGGCTGAATCCGCCATGCGTCGAGCTCTTCCATTCGGGCTGCCGCTGGCGCTCGCCGCCGCCTTCGCGCTCGCGGGCTGTCCGCCGCCGGGGGAAGCGCCTCCGCGGCCTCCGGCGGCGATCGTGCTGCTGCTCGCCGACGGCCTGGGGCCGTCGCAGCTCACCTTCGCCCGCAACCTCGAGCTCGGCCCCGGGCAACGGTTCGGGTTCGAGAAGCTGCCCGTCACCGCCCTGGTCACGACCTGGTCCGCGTCGAACCCGACGACCGACAGCGCCGCCGCCTCGACCGCCCTCGCGAGCGGCGTCAAGACCGACAACAAGGCGATCGGCGTCGATCCCGCGGGCCGGCGCCTGCGCAGCATCGCCGAGATGGCCCGGGAGCGCGGCTGGGCCGTGGCCTACGTGACCACCACCGCCCTGACCCACGCCACCCCCGCCGCCTTCTACGCCCACGTCGAGCACCGCTACGACGACGAGGACAAGATCGCCGAGCAGCTGCTGGAGCACGCCCCGGCCGCGGCCCTCGGGGGAGGCCTCGGCTGGTTCCTGCCGGAGTCCGAGGGCGGCCATCGGACCTCCGGGAGCGGGCTCATCGAGCGCGCCCGCGGGGCCGGCTACACGGTGTGGACGCGGCCGGAGGAGATCGAGTCGCCGGCCCCGTCGCCGCTCCTCGGCCTGTTCGCGACCGACGAGATCGCCTACGAGATCGACGCCCGGCGCGAGCCCGAAGACCGGCGCCCGCCCACCCTCGAGCGGCTCACCCGGATCGCCCTCGAGGTCCTCGAGGCGGGGGACCGGCCCTTCCTGCTGCTCGTCGAGGGCGGCCGCATCGACCAGTCGGCGCACGCCTTCGACGGCGCCACGATGGCGCTCGAGATCCGCGCCTTCGACCGCGCCGCGGCGGCGGTGATCGAGCACCG
>JBFJMD010000035.1:0-11936 GCA_041634115.1 Thermoanaerobaculia bacterium
AGCAGCACCAGCACGGTCAGGGCGACGTCGATCGTCAGCACCACCCAGGAGAGCACCCGCAGTCCGCGCTGCTGGCCGGCCAGCCGGCGCGCGGCGAGGTCGACGCGGACGAAGTGACGGCGGCCCTGCCAGGTCGCGGGCGCGATGCCGACCACGAATTCGGGCTCGGGCTCCCCGGGACCTAGCCCCAGCGGCTCGGCCAGGTCGCGATCGGCGAACGGCGCCAGCAGGTCGCCGGAAGGGAAGCTGCCGACCTCGAGCACCGGCAGTCCGGCGGCGTCGACCAGGGCGATGCGGCTCGAGTGCGGCGCCTGCAGCGGCAGCGCCTCGAACGAGGGCAGGGCGCCTTCGGAGATCGTCTCCGCCAGCCGCTGGGCGATGCGCGCCGCCTCGTCCCGGCGCTCCTCGGCGAGCAGCGAGATCGCCTGGCGGAAGGCGAAGAGGGTGAAAGTCGAGATGAGGACCAGCAGGAAGAGCGCCACGGGCAGCAGGATGAGGACCTCCCGCCGCAGGCCGAGCCGCAGGCGCAGCGTCGTCTGGCTCACAGGAGGGTCCAGTAGGCGTCGGCCAGGCGCTCGCCCCAGAAGAGGGCGAAGAGCGCGCCCGCGGCGAGAAAGGCGCCGAACGGGAGCCGCGACTTCCTCTCCATGCGCCCCGCCGCGATCAGCACGAGCCCGGTGAGAGCGCCGGCCAGGGCGGCGGCGACGAGGGCGACCAGCGCCCCCTTCCAGCCCAGGAAGGCGCCGATCAGGGCCAGCATGTTGACGTCGCCCAGACCCATGCCCTCCTCGCCGCGGAACCAGAACCAGAAGTTGATGACCAGGATGAGAAGGCCCGCGCCCGCCACGGCGCCGACGGCGGCCGCGAGGAAGCCGGGACGCGGAAGCCAGAGGGAGAGCGCCAGACCGGCCAGGATGCCGGGCAGGGTGAGCTTGTCGGGCAGCAGGAAGTGCTCCAGGTCGATCGCCGCCAGCGCGACGAGCAGCGAGCAGAGGATCGCCGCCGCGAGCGCCTCGGGAGAGGGGCCGAAGCGCCAGGCGCAGGCCGCGAAGAGGACGCCGGTCAGCGCCTCGAGCGCCGGGTAGCGCCAGGAGATCGGCGCGCGGCAGTGGCGGCAGCGCCCGCGCAGCAGGAGGAAGGAGACGAGCGGCACGTTGTCGCGGGCGAGCACCGGCCCGCGGCAGTAGGGGCAGCTCGAGCGCGGCCTCCAGAGCGAGCCGCCGCGCGGCAGACGGTGGACGACGACGTTGAGGAAGCTGCCGACGATGAGCCCCAGCACGGCGGCGAGAGGAGCGAAAAGCGGCGCCGGGGGCACGATGCGCCGATTCTACGTGAACGCTCGCCGCCGCCGGCCGACGAGGAGCGCCGCCAGCGCGGCGACGAGGGCCGCCGCGCTCACCGCCGCGCCGACTCCGACGCCGCGCTCCCAGAACACCAGCTCGACCGTGCGCTCGCCCGGCGGCAGCACGAGCCCGATCTGGCCGGCGGCGGTGGCGAGCGGCGAGAGGCGCTCGCCGTCCACCGTCGCCCGCCATCCGCGGTCGAAGGTGACCGCCGCGGTGAGCGCCGCGGCCGTCGCCGCCCGGTAGCGGATGCGGACCGCCCGGCCGCGCGCCTCGACCTTCAGCAGCCGGGCGCCGCCGGCCGCGGCGGGCGGCGGGGGGGCACCGCCGTCGAGCCGACCGACCCAGTGGTCCACCTCCCCCAGGCGCAGGCCGCCGTCGATCGCCGCCGCGACCGCGCGCTCGGCGTCGGGGTGCAGCTCGACGCGCCGGGGGAACCGGAAGGGCGGCAGATAGTCGGGGTTGGGCAGGCGCCGGGCGGGCTCACCGGGCTCGCCGCGCAGTCGATCGCCGAGCGCCGCCGCGACGGTCCGCACCTGCACGATGTCGCCGGCGCTCCAGGCGCCGACGAGCGCCCGGGCCAGGTGGGGGCGGTCCCGGACCCGGTGCAGCAGCTCCAGGGCCGAGCGCGCCGGGCCGGTGAGCATCAGGTCGAAGTCCTCGTTCAGCGCGTAGGCGCGGCCCCAGAGGTTGCCGACGTAGGGATCGAGGCGCTCGACCGACGTCCAGAGGCGGTCGGGGCCCGGCCGCGGCGAGCGCAGCACGAAGCTCGACTCGCGCTGCAGGCCGACGTCGGTGAAGAGGCGGGAAGGCGGTCCCGCGAGGGCGGCGGCGAGCGCCGGCGGCCGCGCGAGCTCGGCGATCGGGACGGTGGGCGTCAGACCGCGCTGGTAGTGGTGGAGGTCGGCGGCGAGAACGCCCAGGGCCGCGAGCGCCGCGACGCCGGCGGGCAGCCGCCGCAGGCGAAGGGCGACGAGCGCCAGCGCCGCCGCGACCGCGACCGCCAGGGCGGCGGCGGCCTCGCCCCGCTGGTAGGCGAGGGCGCGCTCGAGCAGCTCGGCGGTCGCCGGCAGCACCGTGTGGCGGCGCACGAACCAGGCGCTGACTTCGGGCCGCAGCCAGAGGGCGGTGGCGAACACGGCGGCGCAGGCGACGGCGACGGCGGCCAGCGCCAGCGGCAGGTCGGCGCTCTCCGGGCGCCCGCGGCGCTTCCGCTCCAGCAGGTGCTGCCAGCCGAGGCCGGCCGCGAAGGCGAGGCCGGAGGTGGCGAGCAGCAGGAACTTCTCGGGGTAGCGGATCGCCCCCAGAAGCGGGACGAGATCGGCGAGGGCGGCGTAGACGGGGTTGTTGCGGCCGAGCGCCAGGAAGAGCCCGGCGGCGAGCATCGCCGCCCAGGCGCCGCGGCGCGGGATCGGCCAGCGCAGGAGCGCCGCCAGCGCCAGCACCAGCACCAGCGTCCCCGGGTAGATGGAGATCAGGTAGGGATAGTCGCGGTCGTGCAGGCCCCAGCCGAAGTAGAGGTTCTCGTCGCCGCGCATGGGGTCGCCGTAGAAGCGGGGCAGCAGGAGCTCGACCGCCCGCGCCGGCGGCAGCGACCAGACGGTGGCCTCGTCGGCGCCGAGGCCGCGGGCGCGCGGCGAGTCGGCCAGGCGCCCGAGGGTCGGCAGCAGCTGGACCGCGGCAAAGAGCGTCGCCAGCAGCGCGGCGGCGGCGAGACTGGCGAGCCGCCGCGTCAGCCCGCGCGGCGATCGCGCCAGCGCCAGGCAGGCGAGCCCGGCGCCGCTGGTCAGGACGACCACCGGCTCGCCGGCCAGGAACTGGAGGGCGAGCCCGGCGCCGAGCGCCAACGCCCGCCGCGGCCAGGGACGGGGGTCCTCGCGATCGAACAGCCCGTCGCCCCAGGTCAGCAGCCAGGGCAGCCAGGCGAGGCCGCAGAACGAAGTGAGCGAGCTCGCCGAGGCCACGAACGCGCCGCCGCCGGTGAAGGCGATCGCGGTGAAGGCGGCGGCCGGGCGCTCGCAGCCGAGGCGGCGGGCGAGGCGCCAGGCGCCGGCGAAGCCGAACGCTGCGTGGAGCAGGATCACCAGGTTGATCGCCGTGTGCGGCGGCAGCGCCAGCGCCAACCAGGTGGGCGGATAGAACGCGGCGTAGTTGGGGTTCGAGAGAATCGGCTGGCCACCGTTGATCAGCGGGTTCCAGGCCGGCAGCCCCTCGCGGGCGAGCTCGGCGAAGACGGTCCGCAGCGGCAGATGGAAGAGCGGGATGTCGCGGACTGCGAGGACCGCCGAGGGGGAGGCCAGGCGGCCGAAGAAGGCGAAGACCGCCGCCGCGCCGACCAGCGGCGGCAAGAGCGCGGTCAGCCGCCGGCGCATGCGCGGGTGACCCGGATCATGGTCTCCACCCCGCGCTCGAACGCGGCCACGGGGATGCGCTCGTCGGCGCCGTGGATGCCGGCGAGGTCGGGGCCGTCGATGACGAAAGGCGAGAAGCCGTAGGCGGCGATCCCGCGCTGCCGGAAGTAGCGGGCGTCGGTCACCCCGGGGATGAAAGCGGGCACCACCGGCGCCGAGGACGCGAGCGCCCGCTCGAGGCAGCGGTAGATCTCGCCGTCGGTCGACGACGGGGCCACCGGCGGCGAGTCGAGGAGCACCTCCACTCGGATCCGCTCCCCCAGGGTCTCCCGGAGACCGGCCAGGAAGGCCTCCTGGTCGGTGTCCGGCAGCAGCCGGACGTCGACCAGCGCCTCCGCCTCCGCGGGCGCCACGTTGATCCGGCCGCCGGCCGCGATCGCGTTGACCTGCACGCTGTCGAGCAGGTAGTTCGGCAGTCCCGGGAGCAGTCGCCGCTCCGGGCTCTCGCTCGCCACGATCTCCTCGAGGCTCTCGACGACCTCCCGGAAGCGCCCTCCCTGGAGCGGAGCCGCGGCCTCGAAATAGGCCCGCGCCTCCGGGGTGATCCGGAAGGCGAGCGGCCGGTCGACCAGCCGGCCGAGCGCCCGCACCAGGCGGTGGGGGGCGGTGTGGAGGTTGAGGCTCGATCCGTGGCCGCCGCGGCCGTAGGCGGTGACCCGCAGCCAGAGCGGGCGCTTCTGCGCCACCTCGACGCCCCACCAGCCGAGCCGCCCGCCGCCGCCGCGGTTGCTGCCGCCCTCGCCGAGGACCGCCGCGACCCCTTCGAACAGCTCGGGGTGCCGCTCGAGGAGCCAGCCGGTGCCGCCCCGGCCGCCGGCCTCCTCGTCGGCCACCGCCAGGAAGACGACGTCCCGCTCGAGGGCGGCGCCGCGTCGCTTGAGGTCCAGGAAGGCGGCCAGGTGGGCGATGCCCAGGCTCTTCGCGTCGATCGCGCCCCGCCCCCAGACGAAGCCGTCGCCGATCTCGCCGCCGAAGGGGTCGGCGCTCCAGCCGTCCTCGGCCGGCACCACGTCCATGTGGTGCTGGAGGACCAGGGCGCCGGCTTCGCGTCCCGAGTCGAGCCGCGCGTAGAGGCTGGCGCGGCCTTCGGGGGAGACCAGCAGGCGGGTGGCGACTCCCTCCCCGTGGAGGACGCCGCGCAGGAAGGCGGCCGCGCGGTGCTCGTCCCCGGGCGGGTTGGAGGTGTCGATCCGGAGGTATTCGACGAGCCAGCGGAGCGGCTCGGAGGGGGCGGGCGAGGAGGAGGCGAAGACCGCGCCGGCGAGGACGAAGAGAAGCGGAAGCAGTCCCGGCGGAAGCCCTCGGCGCGGCACGAACCGAAAGTCTAGCAGGGGGTCTCTCCCGGTCCGGCCGGTCGGTCGAAAAAGGAAAGGCGCCGGCTGGCGCCGGCGCCTCCCGGTCTCGTCAGGCTCGCGGCGGCTACGGGTTGCCGACCTTGGCGCCCTGCGGGTAGCGGATGAAGAAGCCGTCCACCCAGACGATGTCCTGGTCGTAGTCGGTGGCGTTGAAGCCGCCCATCGGGTAGTCGCTGCCGAAGTCCACGGCGGCGCCGCGGCCGAGGCTGCGGATGCCCATGACCCGCTCGCCGAGCACGTCGTCGTTGTGCGCGTACTCGATGGTGCCGCCCCAGCCGTCCCTCTCGGGCACGGTCTGGATGTAGGTCACCCCGTTCGGGTCGAAGAGGGTCTTCAGCAGGTTGGAGGCGCCGATGTTCTGCTTCGTGAAGGACCCGAAGTTGTACTTGTTGGTCGCGCCCGAGCCCGCGGAGGCCGCGGAGATCTGGTCGGTGAGCCACGAGAACCACGCGGCGCCGACGTTGCGAATGTCGCCCATCGTCCTCTTCTGCTTGGCCTTCTGCAGGGCGTCGAGCAGGTTGGGGATCAGAATGGCGGCGATGATGCCGATGATCGCGACGACGATCAGGAGCTCGATCAGGGTGAAACCCTTCTGCCCCCGCCGGCGGTTGTGCATCAGTCGAAACATCAGTTTGCTCTCCTTTCGTTCCTTTCGGATCTGAGTTCAGTTCCTTGCCGGGGACGGATGGAGCAGGATGCGTGCCAGGCGAAAGGCCCCGCGGCGACGGCGGGTTTCTGGCCGCCGGGCCCCCGCGATGACAATTTTTGACCGGGGCGCTGTCGGCGGGTGTCAGCCGGCCAGCCGGCGGACGACTTCCCGGTAGAGCTCCACGCCGTCGACGAAGCCCGGCAGCCCGATGCGCTCGTTCGCGGCGTCCACCCGGAAGGTGTCGGTGCTGAAGATGATGAAGGGGGAGAACCCGTAGGAGGGGATGCCGGCGGCGCGGAAGAAACGCGAGTCGGTGGCGCTCCAGGAGACGAAGTAGGGCCCCACCCGCGCCTCCGGATAGCGCTCGGCGACGGTGGCGACCAGGGTCTCGAAGGCGGGGTGGTCGAGGGGGCTGCCGTGGCCGGCACCGAGCGGCGGCCCCTCGACGAAGCCCACCGGCCGGGTGATCCACTCCGGCAGCAGCCGCCGCCGCACCGCGGCCAGGTCGGACCCGGGCAGCAGGTGATAGAGGACCCGCATCCGGTACCCGCCCCCGGGGTCCTCCACGACGTCGAAGGGCACGACCTCGTCGCGGAACATGGCCTGGACGAATGGCGGCAGCTGGCGGAACTGCCCCGGGTCGTGGAGCGCCTTCCAGGTCTCGGCGAGAAGGCTCCGGTAGAGCTCCCGGTCCCGGGACTCGGCGTAGGCGGCGAGGAAGGCGTCGACCTCCGGGGTGCGGCGCCAGAGCTGCTCCGAGGCGCCCCAGTCCAGGATCGTCCGGCGCAGCTCCTCCAGGGTCTCGCGCTCCGCCGCGCAGGCCGCGGCCTCCGCGAACTGCTTCTGCGCGAACTCGATGCCCCAGTACTTGACGTCGGTGGTCGTGGTCGGCTCGACGACGCCGCCCTCGGTCAGCACCGCCCAGAAGCGCCCGGCGAGCTCGGGGTGCCGGGCGAGCACCCAGCGCGCGCCGAGCTCGCTGCCGACCTCCTCGCTGCCGGTGGCGAGGAAGATCACCGAGCGCCGCGGCCGCCGCCCGGCCCGCTGGAGCGCGAGGATCGCCTCGAGCTGGGCGATGGCCACGCTCTTCATGTCGAAGACCCCGCGGCCGTAGAGCCAGGCGGCGTCGATCTCGGCCGCGAAGGGGGGGTGGTCCCAGCGCTCGGGGTCGGTGACCGGCGAGACGTCGATGTGGTTGTGGAGGACCAGGGCCTCGGGCTCTTCGCCCTCGAGGATCGCCCAGAGGTTGGCGCGCTCGCCGCCGAGGCGCTCGATCCGCGCCGGGATCCCGGCCGCTTCCAGCCGCTCGGCGAGGAAACGGGCGCCCGCCAGCTCGCTGCCGGTCGTCTCCGAGGTGTCCACCCGCACGTACTCGCGCAGCGTCTCGACCTCGGGATGGGCGGCGAGGTCTTCCTCGGTCCAGCCCGGATCGACCCGCGGCCCGCGCCGCCGCTCCAGCACCCAGGTCGCGACGACGAGCAGGACCAGGACGGCGGCGAGCCCGCCGTAGACCGCGGTCCGCGCCCGCCGCTCGCGGCGCGGGTCGAGCCGGAGGAGCCGCATCGGGCGGCGATGTTAGCAGCCGCCCGGCGGCGCGGAGGCGGGGCGCGCTGGTGTATTCTCGGCCCGTCCCGAAGCCCCGGATTCGAAGCAGCCTGCCCTTCTCACCGATGCCCTACTGCGACGGCGTATGTCCCTGAATCTGCTGCGTTGCGCTCCCTTCACGCTCGTCGACGTACGTCGAGTACGCCTCTGTCGCGCTCAGGTCGCAAGCCTTGCATCTCCAGGCACCTACGCCGTCTCGCGACGGCCATCGGTGAGAAGGGCAGGCTAGCGCATGCCCGAGACCGTCCCGAGAGACCCGGCGCAGCGCCCGCCGGCGGGCGCCGGCCGGGCGGCGCGGCTGCTCCTCGCCGCCGGCCTGGCGCTCGCGGCCGGCTACGCGGCGGTCGCGCTCTACCTGCGCGGCGGCGAGCCCGGCTTCCCGCTCGACGACTCCTGGATCCATCTCCAGTTCGCCCGCAACCTCGCCGCGGGCAGCGGCCTCTCCTACAACGCCGGCGAGCTCGTCCCCGGCAGCACCGCGCCGCTGTGGACGGCCCTCCTGTCGCTGGTCTTCCTGCTCCCCGGGAGTCCGGTGACCTGGACCTGGCTGCTGGGCGTCGCCGCCTACCTGGCGACGATCCACGCCACCCGGGAGCTGGCCCGCGAGCTGGGCCTCGGCGGGGCGCTCGTCGACCTGGCGGCGGCGCTGGCGCTCGCCACCAGCTGGCTCGTGTGGTCGGCGCTCTCGGGGCTGGAGATCCCGCTCTTCGCCCTGCTCTCGCTCTGGGGCATGGTCTTGCACCTGCGCGAGCGCCGGCACGGGGGGGCGCCCCGCTCCATGGCGCTCCTCGGGCTCGCCGCGCTGGCGCGGCCGGAGGGCCTGCTGCTCGTCGCGCTGGCCCTGGCCGACCGCTCGCTCGCCTTCTCGCGCGACGCGGAGGGCGCGCTGGCCGTGCGCTTCGCCGGCGGCGGGGCGCTTCTCCGGGGCGCGCTCCTCGCGGCGCTGCTGGTCCTGCCGATGGTGCTCTTCAACTACGCGGTGAGCGGCTCGCCGCTGCCCACGACCTTCGCCGCCAAGGCCTCCGGGGCGCGCCACTGGCTCCCCTCGACCGGGTACCTCTACTCGGTGCTGAGCATCTTCTTCCGGCCGCAGCCGATCCTGGTGCTGACGGCCGGCGCCGGCGCCCTGGCCCTGGTCGAGCGCCTCGGCACCGGGCGCGACCGCGGCCTGCTGCCGGCGCTCTGGCTCTTCGGCCTGCCGCTCGCCTTCGCCGCGATCGCCCCGCAGGGGGGCGGCGTGCTGGCGGGCAACTTCGGCCGCTACTACTTTCCGCTCTTCCCCGTGCTCGCCGTCGTCGGCGTCCTCGGTTTCGAGCGCGCCTTCCGCGCCCTGGGGCCGTGGCTGCGGGCGGGCGCGCTCGCGCTGCCGGTGCGGGCGGTGCTGCTGGCGCTGCTGTTCGTACCCACCGCCACGAGCCTGGTCGAAGGCGCCGGGCGCTACGCCCAGAGCGTGACCAACGTCGAGGAGAGCGACGTGCGGATGGCGCGCTGGCTGGCGCCGCGGCTGCCGGAGGGCGCGGTGCTGGCGGTCAACGACATCGGGGCGCTCAAGTTCTTCCTGCCGGAGCACCGGATCCTCGACCTGGCGGGCATCGCCCATCCGGAGGTCGGGCGCCGGATGGACGAGGCGCGGCGCCGGGGGCTCGACCCGCGGCGCGGCATCCTGGAGTTCCTGGAGCAGACGCGGCCCGACTTCCTGGTGATCTTCCCGAGCTGGTTCCCCGGCCTGGCGACAGCGGGCTCGCCGTTCGAGCGCCTCCACACCCTGGAGATCGCCGACAACATCACCATGGGGGGAAACGAGATCGCGGTGCTCTCGACCCCCTGGACCCGGGCGCCCCTGCGGCAGGTGGAGCCGGAGGGCCCGGGCCCGGCGGCGGGAGAGGAGAACGATGCCGGCACCGGATGAGCGGCGGGCGGCGGCGGACCCGGCGCCGCCGATTCCCGCCTTCGATCTCGGGCGCGCCGCCGCCGCGATCGCCCCCGAGGTCGAGCGCCGCTGGCGGCGGCTGCTCGCCGCCACCTCGTTCGTCGGCGGCGAGGAGGTGGCGGCGTTCGAGCGCGAGTTCGCGGCCTACCTCGGGGCCGCGGGCTGCATCGCCGTCGCCAACGGCACCGACGCGCTGGAGCTGGCGCTGCGCGCCCTCGGCCTCGTCCCGGGGGACGAGGTGATCGTGCCGAGCTACACCTTCGTGGCCACGGCGGCGGCCGTCGTCCTGGCCGGCGGTCGCCCGGTCTTCGCCGACGTCGAGCCGCGCACCCTCAACCTGGACGTCGCCGGCGCCGCCGCCCGGATCACCGAGGGCACCGCCGGGATCATCGGGGTCCACCTCTACGGGCGGCCGTTCGACGTCGAGGGCGCGCGCTCTCTCTGCCGCGAGCGCGGCCTCTGGCTCATCGAGGACGCCGCCCAGGCGCACGGCGCGGCCCTCGAAGGGCGCCGCGCCGGCACCCTGGGCGACCTCGCCACCTGGAGCTTCTACCCGTCGAAGAACCTGGGCTGCTTCGGCGACGGCGGCGCGGTGACCGGCGGCGACGCCAAGCTGCTGGAGAAGGTGCAGCGGCTGGCCAACCACGGCCGCGTCGGCCACTACCTGCACGCGATCGTCGGGCGCAACAGCCGCCTCGACGCCTTGCAGGCGGCGGTGCTGCGGGTGCGCCTCGAGCGCCTCGACGCCGACAATGCCCGCCGGGGCGAGATCGCCTGCCGCTACCACGGCGCCCTGGCCGGAGCCGGCGACCTGGCGCTGCTCGAGGACCCGCCGGGGGCGCGCTCGGTCTACCACCAGATGACCGTGCGCACTGCCCGCCGCGACGCGCTCAAGGACCACCTGGCGCTCGCCGGCATCGGCAGCGCGATCCACTATCCGAAGGCGCTCCACCTCCAGGACGCCTTCGCCCACCTGCCGCCCGCCGGCGAGCTGCCGGTCGCCGAGGCGGCGGGAGGCGAGGTGCTCTGCCTGCCGATGTACCCCGAGCTCACCGACGACGAGGTCGATCGGGTCTCGTCGGCCGTGCGCTCGTTCTTCGAAGGGGGCTAGCCCGGAGCTCGGCCGCCGGCCGGTAGCCAGGAGCGGTCGTCGGGGAGGCGCAGGACCTCGAAGAGGGTCGCCACCAGCTCGCCGCGGGCGCCGGCGCGGTGCGGGGTCAGGAACTCCCAGACGATCTCGCCGTCGCGGGTGATCTCGAGCGCCCGCCCCTGCTCGGAATCGGTGATCAGGGTGTTGCCGTTCGAAAGCCGCTGCACGGAGCCCGCCTCGGCCGACCAGAGCGGCCGGCCCGGCGGCCCGCGGTACTCCCAGGGGATCTCGCCGGTCAGCGGGTCGACCTCGAGCACCCGCGAGCGCCCCTCCGCGCCCTTGTTGTCGAAGAGCAGGATGCGCGGCCCGTCCACCAGCGTCGGTTCGTGCTGGGCGTCCCAGGGGCCGCGCTGCGCCCAGACGACGAGCTCGCCGTCGGGATCGACGATCGCCACGACGTCGATCTCGCGCAGCGAGACGAGGACGAAGCCGCGGCCGAAGATCGGCGAGCGGTCGGCGTAGGCGCCGTCGAGCACCGTGGCGGTGTTGGAGTGCAGAATGTCGGCGGTCGCCGGCAGCGGCCGCAGCAGCGACTCGAACCGGGAGCGCCACAGAGAAAACGTCAGCGAGACGCTCCCCAACCGGCGGCCGTCCGGACCGAGGTACTCCAGGCTGTCCTCGAGCACCGGGCCCTCCTCCAGGAGATCGGGGTTCAGCCGCTTGCTCAGGGTGACGATGCGGCCGTTCTCCAGCACGGCGAGATCGTTGTAGAAGCCGGCGTCGACTTTCCAGAGCGGCCGCGAGTCGCGGTCCAGCTTGACCAGGCCGCCGCCCTGGTAGAGGGCCAGCAAGTCGCCCCCCGGCAGCAGCCGGGCGCGGCGGATGAAGGCGGTGTCGGCGGTCGTCGGCTTGCCGGGGAAGGCCTCCTCGAAGGGGAGCCGCCAGCGGTGGAGCGGGCGGCCCTCCATGTCGACCAGCCGCACCTCGGGGCCGTCGCCCGAGGTGTAGAGGTTGAGTCCGGATGCGGCCCGGTCGCGGTCGAAGGTCGTCACCCCGGTGCGGGCGCCGGCCTCGGCCCCGCCGGCGCTGTAGGGGAGCGACAGCAGCCGCGCCAGCTCCTCGGGATCCTCCCCGGCGGGCAGCGCCTGCGCCGGCCGCAGGTGCCAGCTCCCCCGCGGGCGGACCGCGTCGGCGGGCGGCTCGCCGGAGCGCCGCCAGCGCTCGAGGGCGAAGCGGGCGAGGAGGGCGGCCGCGATGAGGACGGCGGCGACGACGACGAGCCGGGCGGAGACGGGGCGGCGGGGCATCGGAGCAGGAGTCAAGCTACCACGCGAACGGCCCGGCCCGGGCCCGGCTCCGGCCGGCTCCGGCCTTCTCCGGCGCGGCTCCGACGCGGCTCCGGCCCGGTGCCCCGGCCTCGGTGCGGCGCGGTAGACTCGGCGCCGAGATGCCGCCGAAACCCCGCGTCGCCGTGGTCAAGACCCGCCCCGAGAGCGTTCTCGAGGACGTCGGCCGCACGATGGAGCTGGCCGAGTTCCGCCGCCACCTCGAGG
>JBFJMD010000036.1:0-11847 GCA_041634115.1 Thermoanaerobaculia bacterium
CGGGGGAGGAAAGTCCGAACTCCGACGGGCGGCATGCTCGCTAACGGCGAGGCGCGGCGACGCGACGGAAAGTGCCACAGAGAGTAGACCGCCCGGCCCCCGTGGTCACCATGAGGGTCGGGTAAGGGTGAAAGGGTGCGGTAAGAGCGCACCGCTCCGCCGGCGACGGCGCGAGGCACGGCAAACCCCATGCGGAGCAAGACCAAATAGGGAGGCGGCACGCGGGCGGCCCGTCCCGCCCGGTCCTCGGACCGGACGCCTCCGGGTAGGTCGCACGAGGCCGGCGGCAACGTCGGTCCCAGAGGAATGACCGCCGCCCCGGCTTTGCCGGGGAGACAGAATTCGGCTTATCGGAGCTCTCCGGCGCCTTGACCTCTCGCGCGAAGCTGCCGCCGCCGGTCCGCGCCGGGGACCGGGTGGGGGTCGCGGCCCTCTCCGGGCCGGTCGAGGCCGCGAGCCTCGAGCGCGGCGTCGCCGCGCTGGCCGCCCTGGGATTCGCGCCGCGGCTCGCCGCCAACCTGACCCGGGCCGCTTCCCGCGTCCCCTCGAGCGCCGGCCTCTTCGCCGGCGGCGACGACGAGCGGCTCGCCGCCTTCCACGAGCTGGCCGCCGATCCCGAGGTGAAGGCGATCTTCTTCGCCCGCGGCGGCCACGGCAGCCTGCGGGTGCTGCCCCGCGTGGACTGGGAGCTGCTCGCCCGCCATCCCCGCGCCTACGTCGGCTACTCGGACCTGACGCCCTTCCTGAACCTGGTCGTCGCGCGGCTGGGGCTGGTCGCCTTCCACGGGCCGATGGTCGCCGTCGAGCTGGCGCGCGAGCTGCTGGAGGGGGAGCGGCGCTCGCTCGCCGGCGCCCTGGCGGGGGAGTTCCCGGTGCGGCTCGAGGTCGAGGGCCTGGCGGCGGGCTCCGACGTGGAGGGGCCGCTGGCCGGGGGCTGCCTCAGCCTGCTGGCGGCCACCCTCGGCACGCCGTTCGCCCCCGATCTGGAGGGCTCGATCCTCTTCTGGGAGGACGTGGACGAGCCGCTCTACCGGCTCGACCGCATGTTGACCCAGTTGGGGCTGTCCGGTAGGCTGACCGGCCTGGAAGGGATGGTCGTCGGCTGCGTCGAAGCCGCCGACGCCGGGGCCGCGCAGACGACGCTGGACGCGCTCCTCCGGGAGCTGGGCGCGAGTCTCGGCCGTCCCATCGCGCGCGGCTGCCCCAGCGGGCACTGCTGCCCCAACCTGACGCTGCCCCTGGGTCTGCGCGCCCGGTTGCGGGTGGGCTCGGGCGAGCTGCTGCTGGGCTGATTTCCCGCCGAGGTCGAATTGAGAACGTCTTCAGAGGCGCCAGACCGGGGCCGCGGATCGCGGCACCTCGTCGATCGGGCGGAGGGCGAGTTCGTCTTTCGCGAGGGCGACCTCGGCACCGAGATGTACATCATCCGCGAGGGCAGGGTCGAGATCCTGCACGAGGGCGCGGCGGGCTCCGAGCAGGTGGCGGTGCTGGAGAAGGGGGACTTCTTCGGCGAGATGTCGCTGCTCGAGGAGCTGCCCCGCAGCGCCTCCGCACGCGCCCTCTCCGACGTGCAGCTCGTGCGCGTGGACGGCTCGACCTTCGACAAGATGCTGCGGTCGAACCTGGAGATCGCGGTGCGCATCATGCGCAAGCTCTCGCGGCGGCTGCGGCAGGCGGACGAGATGCTGCGGGAGCTGGGCGGCGCGGCCCCGAGGCACCCGGCCGCCACTCCGGCGCGGCCGGCCGCCGCGGCGGCGGCCGCGACCCTGCGGCTGGTGCACGAGGAGACCGGCACCGAGATCGACTTCGACGCCCGCTCCGCCCACCTCGTCGGACGGGTCGATCCGGTGACCGGCATCCGGCCGGAGATCGACCTCTCCGCGATCGATCCCGAGCGCTCCAGCAGCCGCCGCCACGCCAAGATCCTCCACCGGGACGGGCGCCTGCTGCTGGTCGAGGACATCGGCACGACCAACGGTACGTTCCTCAACGACGTCCGGCTGAAGACCGGGGTGCCGGTGGAGATCCAAGCCGGCGACCGGCTGCGGTTCGGGCTGGTCGATCTGGAGCTGCGCGGGCACTGAGGTCGCCTTGGCGAGCGGAGAGCCTTGAGCGGCCGGTCCGCCGAGAGCGTCCTCACGGCGCGCTCTGCGCTCTCCGCGCTGCGCGGCGTCGGGCCGGCCCGCGCCGCCGGTCTGGCCGCGGCCGGCTACCGGACGGCGGGCGACCTCCTCTTCCATCTCCCGCAGCGCTACGAGGACCGGCGGACGACCTCGCGGATCGCGGAGATCGCCGCCGCCGGGCCGCACACCTTCCACGGCCGCCTGCGGGCGCTGACCCGCGTCCGGGTGCGCCGCCGCGGCCTCTCGCTGGTGCGCGGCCGGCTCGCCGACGCGAGCGGCGAGATCCCGGTGCTCTGGTTCAACCGGCCCTATCTGCCCAACCAGGTCGAGGAGGGCAGGGAGTACGCGCTCCACGGCGCGGTGCGCGCCGCCGGCGCCGGCTGGGAGCTGGTGAACCCCTCGGTCGAGCCCGTGGGCGGGGCGCGGCTGTCGGGTGCCGTCGTCCCCTTCTACCCGCCGATCGAAGGCCTCGGCCCGGCGCTCGTGCGGCGGCTCCTCACCGAGGTGCTCGACGCCCTCGATCCCGAGGCGGCGGTGCCCGAGCACCTGCCGCCGGAGCTGCTCGAGCGGCACGGCCTGCCGCGCCTGGGCGCGGCGCTCGCGTTCCTCCACCGTCCGCCGGCGACCGCCGACGCCGGCGAGCTGAACGCCCGCGCCACCTCCGCCCACCTGCGCCTGGTCTACGGCGAGCTGCTCGAGCTCCAGCTCCAGCTCGGCCGGCTGCGCGGCCGCGAGCGGCGGCGGCCGAAGGAGCACGAATACCGGATCGACGACGCCCTGCGCTCGCGGCTGGCGGACCTGACCCCGTTCCGGCTCACCGGCGCCCAGGAGCGGGTGGTGGAGGAGATCCTGGAGGATCTCGACAGCCGCCTCCCGATGCTGCGGCTGCTCCAGGGCGACGTCGGCAGCGGCAAGACGATCGTGGCGGCGCTGGCGCTGGTGGCGGCGATGGAGAGCGGCCTCCAGGGCGCCTTCATGGCGCCGACCGAGATCCTCGCCGGCCAGCACTACCGCGGCCTGGAGCGGCTGCTCGGGGAGCGCTACCGGGTGGCGCTTTTGACCGGCTCGGTGGACGGCGCTGCGGCGCTGCGGCGCGACCTCGCGCGCGGCCGGGTGCAGCTCGCGGTGGGCACCCACGCCCTGATCCAGGAGGGGGTGAGCTTCGAGCGGCTCGGCCTCGCGATCGTCGACGAGCAGCATCGCTTCGGGGTCGCCCAGCGCCGCCTCCTCCAGCGCAAGGGAGACCGGCCCGACCTGCTGGTCATGACCGCGACCCCGATCCCGCGCTCGCTGACGCTCGCGGTCTACGGCGATCTCGACTTCTCGGTGCTGGACGAGCTGCCGCCGGGGCGGACGCCGGTCGAGACGCGGCTCGAGTCCGAAGGGCGGCGCGAGACGGTCTACGCCTGGCTGCGGCGGCGGCTGGAAGCGGGCTCGCAGGCCTACGTGGTGCTGCCGCTCATCGAGGAGAGCGACAGGGTGCGGGCGGCGTCGATCGAGGAGCAGGGGGAGCGGCTGCGGGCGGCGCTCGCCGCCTTCTCCCCGGCGGTCCTGCACGGCCGCACCCGGCCCGAGGAGCGCGAAGCGGTGATGTGGGGCTTCGCGGCGGGGAACCTGAGGGTCCTCATCGCGACGACGATCGTCGAGGTCGGTCTCGACGTGCCGCGGGCCGACGTCATGGTGATCGAGAGCGCCGAGCGCTTCGGCCTCGCCCAGCTCCACCAGCTCCGCGGCCGCATCGGGCGGGGGAGCGCGGGGGGAACCTGCGTGGCGCTGCACGGGCGGCTCGGCGAGGAGGCGCGGCGGCGGCTCGAGGTCTTCGGCGGCACCACCGACGGCTTCGAGATCGCCGAGGCCGACCTGCGGATCCGCGGCCCCGGCGACCTGCTGGGCACCCGGCAGGCGGGGCTTCCCGTCTTCCGGGTCGCCGACCTCGTCGCCCACGCCCGCTGGCTGGAGCGCGCCCGCGCCGACGCCCGCGAGATCCTCGCGGCGCGGTCGAGCCCCGAGCTGGCGCCGCTCCTGGCCCGGGTCGATCGGCGGGCCGGCAGCCGCGCGGAGCGGTTCGGAGGGGGGTAGCCGGCGGGATGCGCGTGCTGCTGGTCGCCAACACCCTGCCGCCGGCCGACATCTCGGGCGTCGGCGAGCAGGTGCTGCAGCTCGCCGCCGGGCTCGAGGCCGCCGGCCACGAGGTGCGGGTGCTGGGGCGGGGAGAGGGCGGGGCGCGGGGGCCGAAGCTGCTCTTCCCGGTCGCGGTAGTGCCGCCGTTCCTGCGGGAGTGGTGGCGCTTCCGCCCGGACGTCGTCCAGGTCCACGAGTCGGACGGGGCGCTGGCGGCGCTCGCCGCCGCGGTCCTGGGCGCCGCGGGCCGGCGCGCTACCCTGGCGGCGCTGCTCCAGGTGAGCTACCTCGAGGAGCGCCGCGCGGTGCGGCCGCTGGTCGCGGAGGGTCGCGTCCTCGGCCGCCCCGGCGCCGTCGAGCTGCGCTTCCGGTGGCTCAAGGCGCCCGTCCAGGCGGCCCTCGGCTGCCTGACGGCCTGGCTGGCCGACGTGGTGCTGGCCCCCAGCCGCGCGACCGCCGAGGAGCTGCGGCGCGACTACCGGATCGACGACGTCGCGGTCCTGCCGAACGTCACCGGCGGCCTCGAGCGCGAGCCGCCGGAGCGGGGATCCGAGGCGGACCCGGGCCCCGAGGGCGAGCTGCTTTTCGTCGGCCGGCTGCGCATCCGCAAGGGGGTCGAGGTGCTGCTCGAGGCGCTGGCCCGGCCGCTGCTGGCGGAGCGGGGAGCGCGGCTGCTGGTGGCGGGAGAGGGCGAGCACCGGGCGCGGCTCGAGCGCAGGACGCGGGAGCTGGGGCTCGGCGGGCGGGTCCGGTTCCTCGGCCGCCGCGGCGCCGGAGAGGTCCGCCGGCTGCTCGCCGGCGCGAGGGCCCTCGTCGTGCCCTCGATCTACGAGGGCATGCCGCTGGTCGTCCTCGAGGCGATGGAGGCCGGGCGGCCGGTGGTCGCGAGCGCGGTGAGCGGGATCCCCGAGGTCGTTCTCGACGGCGAGACCGGATGGCTCGTGCCGCCGGAGGACCCGGCGGCGCTGGCCACGGCGCTGGCGGCGGCGCTCGCCGACCCGGAGGAGGCGGCGCGGCGCGGGGCGGCGGGACGGCGGCGGCTGGAGGCCGATTTCCGGCCCGCGGCGGCGGCCCGCGTGTGGCTGGAGGAAGTCGCCGCCCGGTCGCGCGGGGCGGGCGGCGAAGGGGAAAAGGAGGCTTCGCGATGATGGGAAGGGCGCTCTTGACCGTCGGCTGGCTGGCCACCGTGGGCTTCGTCGCGGCCGGCGTGAACGGCTACTGGGTGGAGGGTCGGCAGGGGCTGGGCGACCACCAGCTCCTGGGCCTCGCCTCTGCCGTCCTGCTGCTGTTCTCCCACTCCTGGATCATGTTCTACCTGATCGGCACCGGCAAGCAGGTCAAGGACGCCGTCGCCGAGCACGGGATCGATCCGCACGCGATCGAGGAGACGAAGAGCTTCAAGAGCCGCTCCTACCCGCCGCTCATGCTGGCGATCGCCCTCGCCATGGCGACCTTCATCCTCGGCGGCGGCGTCGACACCGGCGTCCTCCCCGGATGGATCCACCACGGCCTGTTCTGGGCCGCCCTCGTCGCGCAGCTGCGCGCCCTCCTGATCGAGCAGCGGGTCCTCTCGGAGAACGAGCGCCTGCTCGGGCGCATCCGGCGCGAGCTCGCCTGAGCGGTGGGCGGGCGACGAGCGCGGCTCGCCGGCCGCGGCCGGACTAGGGCCGGCGCTTGCTGACTTCCTCTTCCTCGTCGACCGGCCGGCCGTCGTCGTCCTCGAAGTAGTCGTAGAGGCCGTAGGCGCCGAGGACGGTGGCTCCGGCCACCGCGAGCTTCTTGGCGGCCGACCAGCCGGCGGCTCCGGTCGCCCTGCAGAAGTCCTCCGCGTCGCCCCGGTCCAGCGCCTCCTGTACCGCGGCGCCCTGGACGAGCTGCGCCCCGGCGGGGAAGCCGGCGCGGAGCGCGTTCTCCAGCACGACCTCGAGCGACACCGCGTCGACCGACTCGATGCAGTGGACCTCCTGGATCGCTCCGTCGGCGGTCCGGATCAGCACCTTGGCATCGGAACTCACCCGATCGGTGGCGTCGACCTGGAGCACGCTATCGCCGGCCGCCGCCGTGGCGGTCAGAACGGCGACCAGCCCGGTGACGCGACGGCCCTCGCCGATCACCTGTTCCTGATCGAAGTAGACCGCGTCCGCGCGGCCGACGGAGACGATCTCCCCGTCGTCCGAGCGGTAGGCCACGACGCCGCGGTGCACCGCCATGTGCACCTGACGGAGATCGTGGGTCTCCGCGGCTCCGAGCTCCTCACCGGAACGGCTCGTCGAAGCCAGCGAGATCTCGGTGTGCGGGCCGAGGGCCAGCGTCTTGCCGCTGCTGAGATAGACCAGCCCCGGCTCGGCCTCGGTGGCGACCAGGATCGGGCTGACGAGGGTCGTGCCCGAAGGGGCCGAGAGCCCCTCCACCTGCAAGCCCGAAGAGGCCACCTGGCCCAGGACCTCGGCGGCCGGAGCGGCGCCGGGCAGGATCAGCGCCAGAGCCGCCAGCGCCGGCAAGGCTGTGAAGAGAGCGCGAGCCGCTGTTCGTTTAGCCATCTCAGACCTCCCTGGAGGTTACTTCCGAGTCTAACTCCGCGGCACCGAGGTGGCAAGTTCTGTGGGGAGACGTGCTGGCCGATGCCTTCGAGCTCCGCATGAAACTTCGTTAGAAATGCTACCTTGCGCCCGGCATTCAAGTCAAGCCGCGGCTTGCGCCGGCGCCCCGCCTCCGCCGCCGATGCGCGCCGCCGCGACAGGCTAGAATCCCCGTATCGCGGTCGAGTCCGGCCTGCGTCCCGAAGCGTGACATCGAGGATGACCGAGTGACGGCAGTGCCTGGACCGATCTCCGCTGTCGCCCTCCTGGCGGCGGTCCTGGCGTTGCAGTTCCTGGCGCTGATCGGCGTCGCGGCCTTCGAATTGCGGTCGCAGCGCCGCAGGAGGAGGCTCCGCGAGCGCTCCGCGGCGCTGCTCGCGAGGCTCGGAGGCGGGGCCGCCGACCGGGCTCCGGCCGAGGGCCCGTTTCCCCGCAACCTGCTGCGGTGGGCTCCCGAGCTGGCGGCGGAGATCGCACTCCGGGAGCCCGGTCGGGAGGTGCCGGAGGCCGCGCGCGCGAGGCTCGAAGATCTTCGGCGCCGAGCGGTCGAAGACCTGGCGCGGACCGCCGCCGCCCTTCAGCGCCGGCGCTGGCGACTCGGACGGGGGGCTTCGCGCAAGCGCTTCCTGGGCGGCCTGGAGCTCCTGGAGGCGCTGCCGTCGAGCGAGAATCTCCCCCTGCTGGTCGCGGCGCTCGGGCTCGAGGATGACCCGATCCGGGCCCGGACCGCGGTCCTTCTCGCCGCCCGGCCGCGCCTCTATTCGGCAGCCCTGATCCCGCTCGCCGGTGTTCTTCGAAGCTGCTCCACGCTCTGCCTGCCGTCGATCGACTTCGGCTTCAGAGAGCTCGCTCTCGCGAATCCGGAGCAGCTCGCTCCGCTCGGGGAGGATCCGTCCCCGAGGGTGCGGCGTGCCGTGGTGGTCGCCGCGGGCAGGGCCGTCGGCGGCTCGCCGGCAGCCGGCGACGGCCTGCGCGGCCAGCTCGGCGAGCTGATCGAAGCCGCGACGTTCGACACGAGCGCGAAGGTGCGGGAGGCGGCCTACGAGGCGTTGGCGGTCTCCGGCGCGCCGCGCGCCCTGGAGGTCCTGGGAAGAGGCTTGAGCGACGAGGTCCTCGAGGTCCGCGTCGCCGCGGCCAGGTCGCACGCGGCGCTGCGGGATCCGCGGGCGGTGAGCGCGCTGCTCGATCGCCTGGAGGACGCCTCCCCGCTGCTCTCGCGCGAGGTCCTGAGGGCCCTCGGGCGGCTGACGGCCCCGGACCTCGGTCCCGTGATCTCGGAGCTGACCGGGTCGAACCCCCAGCGGCAGGTGATGGCGCTCCGGGCGCTCGGCGTCCTCGGGGGCGGAGACGAGGCGAAGCGGATCGCGCGCTTCCTCGAGCATCGGGATCGGCGCCTCCGGCTCGAGGCGGCGCGGGCGATCGCCAACGTGGCCCGCTCACCCGATCTTCCCTTGCGGGGCACCCCCCTGGTGGAGAGGCTCTGCAGGCGCCTGGAGCGGGAGAAGGACGACCTCGTGGCGGGCGCGGTCGTCGAGGCCATCGCGAGCTCGGGCGATCTGCGCGCGGCTCCGGCCCTGCTCAACCGCATCGGCCAGAGCTCGCCCGTTCTGCAGGAGGAGCTGGTGGAGGGGCTCGCCTTCCTGGACCACCTCGTCTACGGCGGCAGCCGGAGCTTCGAGCTGGCGTGACGGCGGCCGTCCCATTCCCGCCGCTGTCGCTCTCGTCGGCATTCGAGATCGTGGCCGTGGCGACGATCGCCTACCTCGCCCTCTACCACGCGTACATGCTGGGCACCGTCATCCTGGGCGCCCGGGAGATCCGCAGGCAGCGCCGCTACAGCGCCTTCCCCTGGGACCGCCTACCCGCCGATTCGACCCTGTTTCCCGGCGTCTCGGTCATCGTCCCGGCCTACAACGAGGATCTGACGATCTCCCGCACCCTGCGCTCCCTCCTCGCCCTCCGCTACCCGAGTCTCGAGGTGATCGTGGTCAACGACGGCTCGACCGACGGGACCCTCTCGCGGCTGTGGAGGGAATTCGCCCTCTGGCCGTCCAAGGAGCGACCCGCGGCCGCGATTCCGACCCAGAACGTCCGCGCGGTGCTCGAGAGCCGGGTCGACGCGCGCCTCAAGGTGGTCGACAAGCGCAACGGCGGAAAAGCGGACGCCTTGAACGCCGGCATCAACATGGCCACCAACCCCCTGGTCTGCGCGGTGGATGCCGACGTGATCCTCGATCGGCGAGCGCTGGAGCTGCTCGTGCTGGCGTTTCTGGAAGACGACGCGACGATCGCCGCGGGAGGCACGGTCCAGCTCTACAACGGCTGCACGCTCGAGGACGGGGAGGTTGTCGAGAAGGGCCTGCCGAAGACCTTCCTGGAGCGCTGCCAGCTGCTGGAGTTCACGCGGTCCATGGTCCTGGGGCGTCTCTTTTTCAACACCCTGGGCGCCCACCTCATCATCTCGGGGGCCTTCGGACTGTTCTCGCGGGAGGTGCTGCTCGAGGTCGGCGGCTACCAGCCCTATGCGATCGGAGAGGACATGGAGCTGGTCGTGAGGATGCACCGGCACATGCGCGAGCGCAAGAGGCGCTACCGGATCCACTTCGTCGCGGAGGCACTGTGCTACACCGAGGCGCCCTACGACCTGCGAGATCTCGGCAAGCAGCGCACCCGCTGGCATCAGGGCCTGCTGACCACGCTGCGGCTGCACCGTTCGATGCTGCTGAGGCGCCGCTACGGCTCGGTGGGCATGGTGGCCTTCCCGCTCTACTCGCTGTTCGAGCTGCTGTCGCCGGTCGTCGAGGCGATCGGCTGGCTGACGCTTCCCCTGGCCTTTGCCTGCGGCTGGCTGTCGAGCGGGGCGTTCCTCCTGTTCCTGGCGGCGAGCATCCTCTTCGGCGTCCTCGTTTCACAGGCCGCCGTGCTGCTCGACAGCCTCTCCCTCCAATCTCTGCCGACGCTGCGCGATCGGCTGCGGCTGGGGACCTGCGCCCTGCTGGAGAATCTCGGGTATCACCAGATCCTGCTCTATTTCCGGCTGCGGGCTTTTCCGCGCTACTATCGAAGCGTGCACCTGAAAGGCGGATGGACCTCGCCTTCCAGGCTGCTCGGCAGGGCTCCGCGAACCGGAGCGTAATCGGGAGGGGTTCGCCTTCCGGGTGTGAGGGTCGATCGTGTCCGGATTCGAGATCGTCGTGACGGTGCTTCGCGAGGGAGGGACGCCTTTCGACCTCGGTTTCCGCAGCGTTCCCGTCACGATCGGCGCGTCGGTGCACAACGACGTCGTGCTCGACCACCCCGCCGTCAGCGCGCGGCACGCGCTGGTCACGGTCGCCCGGGGCCGGGTGCTGTTCGTCGATCAGAGCACCAACGGTTCTTTCTTCGAGGCCGAGGCGGTCAAGAACAGGTACCTCGAAGACAAGGACGTGATCTCGATCCCCCCCTTCCGCCTGCAGTTCTCGTTCTCGGCCGCTTCGGTGACGCGGGCGACGGCGGAGCGCTACCTTCCTGCCGCGGTCACGGCCGAGATCGAGACCGAGCCCGAGCGCCCGCTCGAGACCCCGGCAGCGGCGGCCACGCCGTGCTACTTGAGGCCGATCGAGGGTGCCGCCGGCGGTCCCGAGGAGGATTTCTTCCTGCCCGACGAGCCGGTGCTCATCGGGCGCGGACCCCAGGCCGACCTGGTGCTCAGGAATCCCGCCATCTCGCGCTCGCACGCGCGACTGTCGCGCCGCGTCGAAGGCAGCTACTGGCTGGAGGACCTGGAGAGCGCCAACGGCACGCAGGTCAACGGCGAGAAGATCCGCGCCGTCGCGCTGACGCCCGGCGACCGCATTCTCCTCGGCGGCTCGGTGGCGTTCGAGTTTCGGGCCGCGGAGCTGCTCAACCTGAGCTTGCGCCCCAGGCGCCCCTCCGCCGGCCGCGAAGTGCTGATTCTCGATCTCGTGGGCCGGCTTGACGGCTACACTTACGCCGAGTTCACCGAGGCGTTCGAGCGGGCGGTCGACCAGGGAGACCGGCTGATCGTCGTCAACCTCGCCGGTCTGGGCTTCATCGACCACGCCGGCCTGGGCGCCCTGGTCAAGGCCCTGACGCTGGTGGAGAATCTCGGCGGCCAGCTGCGGCTGGTGGGCGTCAGCCAGCGCCTGCGCGAGACCTTCACTCTGAGCCGGCTCGATTCCATCTTGCGGGGGCGGATCCACCACAGCGAGCACTCCGCCTTCAAGGACCTCGCTCCGTTCCGCAGGTCGAGCTCGCGGCGATAGGGCGTGGAACGGCCGAGAGACAGCTGCCGCGGTCTGCGCCACGCGCTGCGTCTCGCGGTGGGGACCGGCCTCTCTCTTCTTCTCGCCAGCGGGTCGAGTCCGCCCGCCGCCGACGAGGGGCCCGGCCGCGAGTTCCAGGGCACCTGCCAGGAAGTCGCCGCTCCCTTCCTCGAGACCCTCTCGCTCACCCTCACGGAGCGGGGGGCGATGGCACTCTTCGGCAACTCGCAGGATCAGAAGATCCTGGCCCGGTTCGTTCCCGGCCAGGATCCGCGCCTCGAGCGACGCGACCGTGGGGTGGACGGCTTTTCGGAGGAGGGCGGCCGAATCCTGGTCTGGCGACGCGAGCCGGGGCAGCTCGTCCTGATCGACGGCGACGGATTCGTCGAGACCCTCTGGCAGGGCGGCCCGATCCACCCGCCCGGGGCGAGACTCGCCCGCTACCGGGCCTGGTGGCTGAGCGAAGTGGACGGCCGCCTGCGGGTGGGGCGGCTGGAGCTCTCCGAACCGTCCGCCACGAGAGCTCCCGCGTGGTCTCCGGTGCTTCCCGCCGCCGACCCCGAGGTCGCGGTGTTCCTCTCGGGGCGGGCGGCGGTGGCGGCCGGCCGCGGCACCGGAGAGGTCTGGTCGTGGAGCGGCGGCGACCGGTGGGAGGCGGTCGCGGCCGAGCCCGACCTGCGGCTGGCGGGCGCCGAGGGTCGCTTCCTGCTGGCTCGGCACGAGCCGACTTCGGCGTGGCTGGTGGCCGATCTCGAGCAG
>JBFJMD010000037.1:0-11780 GCA_041634115.1 Thermoanaerobaculia bacterium
CGAGCGGCGGGGGACCGGGCGGCCGCGACGGCGGCCTTCCTGCGCCTGCGCGAGCTCTCCTGGCAGGCGCCCGAGGCCGCGGGGCAGCTCCTCGCCCAGATCCTCGCCGCCCTCGAGGCGGGCGACCTGGAGGCGGCGCGGGTGCCGGCGCTGCGGCTCGAGAACGTGCTCAAGGTGACCTCGATGTACCGCGAGAGCCTGCGCGAGCTGGCGTCGGGCATCCAGGGCGTGCCGGTGGCCCGGTTCGCGGGCGAGCCGCCGCCGGCCAGCTTCGGCGACCCGGTGCCGGTGAGCTTTCGCGGCGTCGCCCTCTCGACCGCGGCCACGGCGGGCCGGGCGCTCGCCGTGGGGGACTTCGACGGCGACCGGCGCCCGGACCTGGCGCGGGTCGCGGCTCCGGTCACGACCCCGGTCGAGGCGGCGGCCGGTGCCGGGCCCCGCCTCGAGGTGCGGCGGGCGAGCGCCGACTGGGCGGTCGGCTCGACGCTCGACGCCGCCGGGATCGAGCGGCTCCTGGCGGTCGACCTCGACAACGACGGCCGGCTCGATCTCCTCGGCTACGGTCCCGGCAGGGTCCGTTACTGGCGGCCCGCCGCCGAAGGCGGCTTCGTCGAGGCGACCTCCGAGCTCGGCCTCGAGAAGGCCGCCGCCGCGGCCGCGGCGGCGATCGACTTCGACGTCGAGGGCGATCTCGACCTGGCCCTGGCCGGGGGCGGGAGCGGCGGCAAGACCGGGGCCGAGCTGTACCTGAACGCGCTCGCCGGCCCGCTCGAGCCGGTGGGCGCCAAGTCGCTCCCGGGGCTCGCGCTCTCCGAGGTCGGCGACCTCCTCGCCAGCGACCTCGACCGGGACGGGGACCTCGATCTGGTGATCGCCCACGGCGGCGGCCTCGCCTACCTCGTCAACCAGCGCCAGGGCACCTTCGCCGACGGCACCACGGCCGCCGGCCTCGGCGCCGCGGCCGCGGCCCGCGCCGCGGTCAGCGCCGACCTGGACAACGACGGCTGGCCCGACCTCGTCACCGCCGGCCGAGGCCTGGCGTTCTACCGCAACGCCGGCGGCCGCTTCACCGCCTGGGACCCGGGCGGCGGCTTCAAGACCACCGCCTCGTTCTCCGCCCTGGCGGCCTTCGACGCGGACAACGACGGCCGGCTCGACCTGGCGGTGGGCGGGCCCGCGGGGCTCGCGGTCCTGACCCAGCGACCGGCCGGCGGCTGGTCGTTCCTGAATCTCGACGGCGCCCCGGCGGGCGCCACCGCGCTTGCCGCCGCCGACCTCGACGGCGACGGCGACCTCGACCTGGTGGCGGCGGGACCGCACGGCCTCCACCGGCTGGAGAACCTCGGCGGCAATCGAAACCGCTGGCTCGCGGTGCGGCTCAAGGGCCTGGAGAAGGGCAGCGGCAAGAACAACGTCTTCGGGCTCGGCGCCACGCTCGAGGTGCGGGCCGGCAGCGCCTACCAGTTCCGCGAGGCGACGGCGGACGTGACCCACTTCGGGCTCGGCAGGCTCGCCCGAGCCGATCTGCTACGGGTGGTGTGGAACAACGGGGTGCCCCAGAACCGGCTGGCGCCGGCGCTCGACCAGGCCGTCGTCGAAGAGCAGGTGCTCAAGGGGAGCTGCCCCTTCCTCTACGCCTGGGACGGCGAGCGGGTGCGCTTCGTCACCGATCTGCTCTGGGGCGCGCCGGCCGGGCTGCCGGTCGCCCCCGGGGTCTGGGCCGGCGCCGACCCCGACGAGCTGGTGCTGGTCGAGGGGGCGGCGCCGCGCGACGGCGTCTACGACCTGCGGGTCACCGAGGAGCTGTGGGAGGCGGCCTTCTTCGACCACGTGCGGCTGTGGGTGGTGGACCATCCGGCCGACGTCGAGGTGGCGTCGAGCCTGCGGATCGTGCCGGGCGAGCGGGTGGGCGAGCGGGTGCTCGGCACCCGCGAGGCACGCCCGGCGGCGCGGGTGCTGGACGGCCGCGGCGAGGAGGTGACGGCCAAGGTGGCTGAGCGCGACGGCGTCTTCGCCGACGGCTTCCGGCCGAGCCCGTATCAGGGGGTGGCGGCCGAGCCCTGGCACTTCACCCTCGACCTGGGCGTCACTCCGGCGGCGCCGGTGCGCCTGCTGCTCGACGGCTGGATCTTCCCCGCCGACGCCAGCCTCAACCTGGCGGTCGCCCAGCGCCGCGACCTGGCGACCTTCCCGCCGCGGCTCGAGGTCGAGACCGCCGAGGGCTGGCGGACGCTCATGCCCTCGATGGGCTTTCCGGCGGGCAAGACGAAGACGATGGTGGTCGACACGCCGCCGCTGCCCGAGGGCGCCCGGCGGCTGCGGATCGTGGCGACGCAGTGGCTCTCCTGGGACCGCGTGGCCTGGTCGCTGGCCCCGGCCGACGACGCGCCGCGGGTCGTCGCCCGGCTCCCGCCGGTGACCGCCGAGCTTCGCTATCGGGGCTTCTCCGCCCTCGTCCGCGAGGCCCCGAACGCCCCCCACGCCTTCGACTACGCCCGGATCTCGGCCGACTCTCCCTGGCTGCCCTTCCCCGGCCGCTACACCCGCTACGGCGACGTCCGCGAGCTGCTGGCGAGCCCCGACGACCGCAGCGCGATCCTCGGCGCCGGCGACGAGCTGGCGCTCGCCTTCGACGCTTCGGAACTCGGGCCGCCGCCGGCCGGCTGGCGGCGCGCGGTCTTCCTCGAGAGCCACGGCTGGGACAAGGACGCCGACCGCAACACCTGGGAGGCGCACCGGGTCGAGCCGCTCCCCTTCCGGGCGATGAGCGGCTACCCGTGGGGGCCGGGAGAGGCCTTCCCCGACACCCCGCTCCACCGCGAGTATCGGGAGCGCTGGCTCACCCGGGTGATCGAGCCGGCGCCCGCCGGCCTGTCGCCGGCCTCTCCGTAGCAGCTGCGCCGAGCCGGCGCATCCGGAGCGCGCCGCCAGGGGAAAGCCCCGCGGTTGAGCGGGGCGGAGGCGCCGAAAAGGGCCCTCCCCGGCAGCCGAAAACCCGCCAAGCCGGCGTTCGGCTGGTGGTATAATTCTTAATAAGACTGCGCCGTACGATGCCTCGCCGCCCACTCCCGTTGCAGGTCTCGACGGCGGACCCACCGCCCGGCCGCTCCGAGGTGAACGATGAGCAACCCCGCGACCGGCATCCAGATCGGCGTCAGCACCCTGACCCAGCTCACCCAGCTGGTGGCCGCCCACGGCGTGTATGCGCTGACGATCCTCGCCATCTTCATCCTGCAGCGCCGCGCCGCGGCGAGCCTGCGGAAGGCGACCACGCAGGACGACAAGGACTACTACAGAAAGCACAATAACTGGGCGACCCTGCTGGCCTACTGCCTGATCGTGGTCGCCACCGGCATCTGGTTCTACGGGAACTTCATTCACAAGGCGACCTGCGTCGTCCAGGGCTCGATCCGCGGCCTGAAGGACCAGACCATCGCGCCGCAGGGCCCGGACGACCCCCCCTACCGGGTGCATCGGGTCAGCAACTACCGCAGGGACGTCGACTTCTACTTCAACAAGGAAGCCGAAGAGGGGAGCGAGGGATACGTGCTCGACTGGGCGCTCGTGGCCTCGGCCCGCAAGGATGTGCTGCTCACCTTCCAGCAGCAGGTGAGGACCTGGAAGCGGCCCGGGCCGTTCGACCTACCCGACCTGGGCGGCTCGTCGCGGAGCAAGCTGGCGAGCCGCACGATCTCGGGGGTCTTCAAGCTCGAGGTCGAGGATCCCCGCAAGCTGGAAGGGACCCGGGTCCATCTGCAGTACTCGCTGCATCCCGACGACCCCCACGGTAAGCTCGGAACGCTCAAGCTGGTCGCCGGCACCGAGTTCGTCGAGATCCCCTGGCTCGACGAATCCTCGATCGACGAGTCCTCCACCTTGGCGGCACGGCGCGCTCTCTCTCTCGGCCTCGCCGCCCCGGCCTGGGCGCGGGCGGTCGCCCAGACGGAGCGCGAGGCGGCGCCTCCCGAGCCGGCCGAGCGCGCCAAGCGGTGGCGACTCCTGAGCCTGCTCGGCAGCGGCGACCTTTCCGACCAGCTCCTCGGCAAGCAGCTCCTCCTCAAGCAGGGGCCGAAAGCGCACGCCCTGATGGAAGAGCTGCTTGCGGAAGGGGACACGAGGGGCTACGACCGTGAGCTGCTCGTCTACAACCTGTCGGCCGTGGCGGCGGAGCTGGACAGGGCCGGCAGTCCGCCCCCGCCGGAGGTCCGCAAGAGTCTCGCAGAGAAGCTCTGGGAGCTGCGCGATCCCGCCGCCGCGGCCCTCCACTACGAGGTGCTCACCTACAAGGAGCTGACCTCCGATTGGGACCTCTACAGGAAGGGCGTTTCCCTCTTGGAAGCTGGGAGATTCGAGTCCGCGATCCCGCCGCTGGAGCGGTTTCTCGAGGTCTCGGATCGCAAGCTGGGGGCCGAGGTGGCGGCCCGCTACGCGCTGGGCAGCGCCTACGCGAAGACGAACCGGCCGGACGAGGCGATCGTCGAGCTCCGCAAGGTGCTCGAGCTCGGCGTGCGCGATTCCCAGCGACCGCCGACGCTCGTCGCGCTGGCGGGAGCCCTGACGATGCGGGGCAAGCAAGAGGAGGCGGCGAGCATCTTCGACGAGCTCGTGGCCTTCGACCCACGCAGCGTCGAGCATCTCGAGCTCCTGGCCGACCTCTACTCGGACGTCGGCGTCGAGCCCGAGAACGTAGCTCGGCTGCGGGAGGACGCGCGGAAGCTCCGGGAGCTGAAGCCCGAGCCGTAGCCCAGCCTGCCCTCACCGGTGGCCGTCATAGGAGGTCGCCGGTGAGAGGATCAGGCCAGGCCGTGCGAGGCGAGCAGCGCCAGGAAGCCCTTCTCGTCCAGGACCTCGACGCCGAGGGCGACCGCCCTGTCGTACTTCGAGCCCGGCTCGGAGCCGGCGACGACGTAGTCGGTCGCCTTGCTGACCGAGGAGACGGCGCGGCCGCCGAGCGACTCGACCAGCTCCTTCGCCCGGTCGCGGCTCATCGACTCGAGGCCGCCGGTGAAGACGAACTTGAGGCCGTCGAGGCCGCCCGCCGCGGGCGCCGGCACCTCCTCCGGGCTCACCCTGGCGAGCAGATCGTCGAGCACCGCCCGGTTGTGGGGCTCCGCGAAGAAGGCGACGATCTGGGCCGCCATCTTCGGCCCCACCCCTTCGACCTCCTGCAGGGCCTCCTCGTCCGCGGCTCGCAGCGCCGCCATCGACCGGAAGTGCCGCGCCAGGTCCCGCGCCACCGCGGCGCCGACCTCGGGGATGCCGAGCCCGTAGAACAGCCGGTGGAGCTCCGGCCGCGAGGCGCGGGCGATCCCGGCCACCAGGTTCTCCGCCGACTTCTCGGCGAAGCCGGGCAGCTCGACGAGCTGCTCGGCGGCGAGCCCGAACAGGTCCGGCAGGTGCTCCACCAGCTTGCGGTCGACGAGCAGGCGCGCGGTCTCCTCCCCCAGCCCCTCGACGTCGAGGGCGTTGCGCGAGCCGAAGTGGACCAGCCGGCCGACGAGCTGCGCCGGACACTCGAAGCTGTTCGGGCAGACCGAGAAGGGGCCGCGCTCGACCACCGGCGTGCCGCAGGACGGACACTTCGCCGGCATCTTGAATCGGCGCTTGCGGCGGCGCCCCTTCTCCGCCACCCGCTCGACGACCTGCGGGATCACGTCGCCGGCGCGCTGGATGCGCACCAGGTCCCCCTTGCGGATGTCCTTGCGCGCGACCTCTTCGCGGTTGTGGAGCGTGGCGCGCGCGACGGTGACGCCGCCAATCTCCACCGGCCGCAGCATCGCCACCGGGGTGATGGCGCCGGTGCGGCCGACGCTCGCCAGGATGTTCAGCACCCGCGTCACCTCGCGCCGCGGCGGGAACTTGAACGCGAACGCCCATCGCGGGTGGTGCGAGGTCGCCCCCAGCTCGTCGCGCGCCGCGAGGTCGTTGAGCTTCACCACCACGCCGTCGATCTCGTAGGCGAGGTCGTCGCGCCGCGCCTCGAGGTCGGCGTGGTAGGCCACGATCTCCTCGACGGTGCGAGCGACCTTCGGCAGGTCGTTCACCCGCAGGCCCCAGTCGCGCAGAGCCGCCAGCACCTCCCACTGGGTCTTCGCCTCCAGCCCCTCCGCCGCGAGTACGTCGTAGACGTAGATGTCGAGCGGCCGCGAGGCCGTCAGCCGGGGGTCGAGCTGGCGCAGCGCCCCGGCGGCCGAGTTGCGCGGGTTGGCGTAGGGCTCCTTGCCCGCGGCGAGCAGGCTCTCGTTGAGCGCCTCGAAGGCGTCGATCCGCATGATGACCTCGCCGCGCAGCGCGATCCGCGCCGGCGGCGGCCGCGGCACCGCCCGCAGCGTGAGCGGCACCGCCGGGATCGTGCGCGCGTTCTCGAGGATGCCCTCGCCGCGGAGGCCGTCGCCGCGGGTGGCGGCGCCGGTCAGCCGCCCCTCCTCGTAGACCAGCTCCACCGAGGCGCCGTCCAGCTTGGGCTCGACGACGTACTCGGGCGCGGCACCCTCGCCGAGCGCCTTGCGCACCCGCTCGTCGAAGCGCGCGAGCGCCTCCGCCGAGGGGTCGGAGTCGAGGCTCAGCATCGGCGCCGCGTGCTCCA
Organism: Thermoanaerobaculia bacterium; assembly: GCA_041634115.1. Classification (GTDB taxonomy): domain Bacteria; phylum Acidobacteriota; class Thermoanaerobaculia; order Multivoradales; family JAHEKO01; genus JBFJMD01. The sequence goes on from JBFJMD010000037.1 coordinate 6,587, forward strand.
CCGTCGGCAGCCCGGCGACCGGCTCGCCGGCCACCCGCCGGGTCGGCGAGTCCTCGGAGACCAGCTCGGGGAAGCGCTCCTCGAGCGCCTTCAGCTCGCCGAACAGCGCGTCGTAGGCGCTGTCGGCGATCTGCGGGCGGTCGAGGACGTAGTAGCGGTAGTCGTGGTCGCGGATCTCCGCGCGGAGCTCGTCGATCCGCCGCCGCGCCTCGTCTCTCGTCACGACGTGCGAGTCAGGCGAACGCTAGGCCGCGACCTTCTCCCAGTCGGAGTCGGGGGCGTCCACGGCGATCGCGAGCGCCCCGTCCGAGCCGACGAAGACCGGGTCCTTGACCACCAGCACCTTGCCGCCGCCGTAGTCCTTGAGCGCCCGCTGCAGGGTCGGACCGAGGCCGCGGATCAGCGCGCTGCCGCCCGACAGGATCACGTTCTCGCGCACCTTGTCCTGGTACTCGGGCTCGACCCGCGCCAGCAGGTCCAGCATCGTCTCGGTGACCGGCTCGACCAGGCTCTCGCAGGCCGCCCGCACCTCGGCGGTGATGTCGAGCTTGGTCGGCTTGCCCTTGACCGGGGCGGTGACCACGATCTTGTCGCTCGGCTCGCCGACGAAGGAGAACTGCTCTTTCCACTCGCGGACCATGTAGCGCGAGAAGTTGGCCTCCGGGTGGCGGGTCTTGATGCCCTGGAAGAGCAGCTCGTCCACCGAGTCGCCGGCGTTGGTCAGCGTTCGCTGGTCGTCCTCGCGGGGATAGCGGCCGCTCATCACGCAGAAGTCCGTGGTGCCGGCGCCGATGTCGATGACCAGGGCGTGGAGCAGCGCGTTCAGGCCGTAGGCCACCGCGAACGGCTCGGAGACGATCATCAGCGAGTCCACGGTCCCCTTCATCGCTTGGCGCAGCTGCTGCTTGTTGACCCGCATCGCCTCGGCCGGAACGCCGACCACCGCCCGCACGTCGGCTCCCCCCTTGGCCTTGGTCTTGAGGCCGGCGAGCCGGGTCAGCTCGCCGAGGAGCTGGCGCACCGCCTCGGAGTCCTTCTCGGAGCCCTCCTTGATGAGCCCCCGCTCCAGCGGCCGGTGGAGATCGAGCATCACCCGGTTCTTCACCGCGTCCTCGCCGATCAGGATCTTCTTCTTGAGCACCTTGGCGGCCACCATGTCGGCGGGCCACCCGACGTAGCTCTCGATCACGTGCTTGTCGCCGTTCGACGTCGAGATCGAGCTGCGGGAGGTCCCGAGATCGATGCCGACGTGGATCACCTCGTCCTTCGCTTTCGTATCGCCCTTTGCGGTCATTCAGCTAGCTCCCCCTGTGGTTCATCGGATTCAACGCACGTGAGTACGAGTCGATGCCGTCGAACAGCGCCTGCGCGATGTGCTGGCGGTAGTCCCCGGACTTGAGCAGCCGGGCCTCCTTCTCGTTCGAGAGGCACGAGACCTCGGCCAGGATCGCCGGCATCTCGGTGCCGGTCAAGACCGCGAACGGCGCCTTCTTGACCCCGCGGTTCTGGAGGTCCGGGCTCATCGTCCGCAGCGAGCGGTAGAGCGAGGTCTGCACCGCGGCCGCGAGCCGCCGCGACTCCCCCTGGCGGGCGTTGACGTAGACCTGCTCGACGAGGTCGCGCAGGTCCGCCAGCGAGTAGCCGGAGCCCACGTTCTCGCGCGCCGTCAGCCGCGTGAGATAGGGGTCGTCGGTCGGCCCCAGGTAGTAGGTCTCGATGCCGCGGGTGCGGGTCTCGAGCCAGTTGACGTGGATCGAGACGAAGATGTCGCCCCGCTCCCGGTTCGCCATCCGCGCCCGGTCCTCCAGCGACACGTCCCGGTCCGCCACCCGCGTCATCCGCACTTCGAAGGACCTTTTCTCGAGCAGGCCGCGCAGCCGCTCGGCGATGTCGAGGGTCAGCTCCTTTTCCACCAGCCCGCCCGGCGTCTCGGTGCCCCGGTTCTCGCCGCCGTGACCGGGGTCGAGCACGATGCGGCGCACGCTGAGCGGAAAGACCGCCGGGTCGATCGCCTCCGTGCCGGCCGCCGTGACCTCGATCAGCGGCGCCTGCCGGGGCGCCGCGACCTGCGCCGCCTCCGCGGTCCGCGCCCGCGCCGCCTCCTCCGCGGCCCCCGCCTGGAGGCGCTCGTCGGAGAGGCTCGCCAGGAGGTAGGTGGCGAAGAGCGCCGCCGGGATGGCGACGATCGAGAACGCCCGTCCCAGCCGCGCCAGCGCGCGCGAGACGCGCGGGCGCCGGCCCCGGAAGCGGCCCCGGATGGTGTCGACGTTCTCCCGCACCGCCTGGTGGAGGATGCGTCGCTTGATGTGGTCCAGCTCGGCCATTCGGTCTCGCCTCGGTCCGGCCCGCGAGCGCTCTCAGCCTATTCCGGCGCCCGTCGCTGGCAAATGAAACAGATCACACCCTCGGCTGAAGCGAAAGTTCCCCGGCCGGAATGGTACTACAACCCGGTGGGCCACGGCAGCGCGGAGCCGGCGCCTCGCCGGCGCGGCGAGAGCGCCGCCGGGAGGGCCGCGGACGCCCGCCCGAAGGTCTCGACGGCGACGGTGACGGTCTCGAGGTGGATCGCCACGATCTCCCCCACCTCCGGGGCGTAGCCGCCGGCCATCACCGCCGCGACCGGCGTCCCGGCAGCGCGGAAAAAGCCGAAGACCGCGCGGTCGCGCTCCGCCAGCCCCTCGCGGCTGAGGGCCAGCCGGCCGAGCCGGTCGCCGGCAAAGGGGTCGGCCCCCGCGAGGTAGATCGCCAGGTCGAACGGGCCGGCGGCGGCCAGCCGTTCGAGGGCGGCGGCGAGGGCGGCGAGATAGCGGCCGTCGCCGGCCCCGTCCTCGAGCGCCACGTCGAGGTCGCCCGCCCGCTTCTCCAGCGGGTAGTTGCGGCGGCCGTGGATCGAGAAGGTGAAGACCGAGGGGTCGTCCCGGAAGATGCTCGCGGTGCCGTCGCCCTGGTGGACGTCGCAGTCGACGATGGCAACGCGCTTCGCGCGGCCCTCGGCCTGCATCGCCCGCGCCGCCACGGCCGCGTCGTTGAAGACGCAGTAGCCCTGGCCGCGGTCGGCGAAGGCGTGGTGGGTGCCGCCGGCGAGGTTGACGCCGCAGCCGCGCTCGAGGGCCGAGCGGCAGGCGCCCAGGGTGCCGCCGACCGAGCGCCGCGAGCGCTCGACCAGCTCGGGCGACCAGGGGAAGCCGAGGCGGCGGACCTCGTCCGCGGCGAGCTCGCCGGCGACGACGCGGCGCAGGTAGTCGGGAGTGTGGACCCGCAGCAGCTCGACGTCGCTCGCCGCCGCCGGCACTTCGAGGGCCGAGGCCTCGACGATTCCCGAGGCGAGGACCGCCTCGCGCAGCAGCCGGTACTTGGCCATCGGGAAGCGGTGCCCGGCGGGGAGCGGCAGCTCGAAGTGGTCGGCGTAGAAGAGCTTCACGAAGGGCGTCCTCCGGTCGGCGGAGTCTACCAACGGCCTCGGGCGGCGCCGGACGAGCGCCGCGGTTTAGAATGCCCGTTCACCGTCGACTCCGAGGAGGATCCCGTGCTCGCCGACCAGATTCCCGCGATCCAGCAGGCCCTCGCCGCCGCCGACCTCGACGGCTGGCTCTTCACCTGCTTCCAGAACAACGACCCGATCAGCATCGAGCTCCTCGGCCTCTCGGAGAAACAGCTCATCAGCCGCCGCTGCTACTACCTGGTGCCGGCGAGCGGGCCGCCGCGGAAGCTCGTCCACGCCCTGGAGCCGGCGATGCTCGACGCCCTGCCGGGGGAGAAGAGCGAGTATTTGACCTGGAAGCAGCACCGGGACGGGATCGGCTCGCTGGTGGCGGGCGGCCGGCGCCTGGCGGCCCAGTACTCGCCGGAGAACGCGCTGCCCACGATCTCGCGGCTCGACGCGGGGAGCGCCGAGCTGCTGCGCTCGCTCGGGGTCGAGCTCGCCTCCTCGGCCGAGCTGGTGCAGGAGTTCGCCGCGGTCTGGTCGGACGGGCAGCTCGCCGGCCATCGGCGGGCCTGCGTGCACCTGCACGAGATCGCCCGCGCCGCCTTCGACCGGGTGGCGGAGGCCCTGCGCTCCGGAAGCGGCGCCGCCGAGCACCCCGTCCAGCAGTTCATCCTCGAGGAGTTCGAGCGCCGCGGGCTGTGGACCGAGTCGGACCCGATCGTGGCCGTCAACGCGAACGCCGCCGATCCCCACTACCAGCCGACCGCCGAGGGCAGCTCGCCGATCGCGCGCGGCGACTTCCTGATGATCGACCTCTGGGCCAAGGAGAAGCGGCCGGAAAGCGTCTACGCCGACATCACCTGGTGCGGGGTCTGCGCGGCGGAGCCGACCGAGCGCCAGCAGCAGATCTGGGAGACCGTCGCCGCCGCCCGCGACGCCGCCTGGGCGCTCGTCTCCGAGCGCTACCCCGCGGCCGAGGTGCGCGGCTTCGAAGTCGACGACGCGGCGCGCGGGGTGATCCGTGAGGCCGGCTTCGGAGACTACTTCATCCACCGCACCGGCCACTCGATCGGCATCTCGGATCACGGCCACGGCGCCAACATGGACAACCTGGAGACCCACGACTCCCGCCGCCTGCGGCCGATGACCGGGTTCTCGATCGAGCCCGGGATCTACGTCGCGGGCGACATCGGCATGCGCACCGAGATCAACGTGGCGCTGACCCCGGAGCGGGCCGAGATCACCGGCGGCGAGCCCCAGCACGAGCTGCTGCGGCTGCTCCCCTAGCCATGGCAGCCGGCCGCCCGGGATCGGGAGACGCGCGGCGCTCGGGGCGCCGGGACAAGCGCTCGGCGAGCCGTGCCGGGTAGCTCGGGAGAAGGCGCCGGGGAGGGCGGCGGGCCGCGCCGCGGCGTCCCGGTCGAGCGGGTCCGAGACGAGCACCCCGAGGGCGACTCCTGGCGCGCCGACGCCCTGGCCGCGAGCCGCCACAGCCGCCTCCTCGACGAGCTGCGCCGGCCGCTCGAGGACCATCGGCCGGAGCGCGCCGCCGAGGTCTGCGGCGACGTCGCCCGCGCCGTCCTGCGCGACTTCGCCCCGGCGCTGATCCTGCTCCCCGCCGCCGAGCGCCGCCGCGCCCAGGCGCTCGCCGCCTACGCCCTGACGCTGTTCGACTTCGCCGACCAGACCGGGCTCGAGGGCGAGCGCCTCTCGCAGATCAACCGCTGGGAGTTCGAGCTTGAGGCGGCGCTCTCCGGCCGCCCGGCC
>JBFJMD010000038.1:0-11570 GCA_041634115.1 Thermoanaerobaculia bacterium
CACCCGCCGCATGCCCTGGCGGCCCATCGGGCCGACGGAGATCTTCTGGAAGTCGATTCCCGCCAGCTCCGGGTTGCGCTGGAAGAGCTCCAGGAAGTCGGAGCGCATCGTGCCCAGGACCATGAGCGGCCGGTCGAGGTACTCGATCGCCTCGCGCATTCGTCCGAGGAACGCGCCGGCGGCGTCGGCGGGAGCGCCGCGGCCGAGCAGCTCCTCGAACTGATCGACGATCACGAGCACGCTCGCCCCTTTCCTGCCGGAGGCGCGCCGCAGCTCGTCGGCGATCTCGACCAGCGTCGGGACCCCGGAGGCCGGCGCCGCGGCCGTCCGCGCCACCGCCTTGCCCGCGAAGATCTCGCGCAGCTCTTCGAGGCTGAGATCCAGGAAGCTGCGGAAGGGCTCCCCGCCGGCCGTCGGCGGCGCGCCGGCGAGCTCCTCGAGCTGGGCGAGGAGCCGGTGCACCCGCTCGTCGGCGTCGAGCGCGGCGGCCGATCCGGGCTCCGCCGGCGCTTCGCCGCGCCCCGCACCGGCCCCCAGGCGCTGGCGCCATCGCGCCCGGACGCCGGCGCTCTTGGCCTCCTCCTTGGCCTTCTTCGTGGCGTAGTCCTCCCAGGCGCCCTCCAGCGCGTCGGCCAGCTCCGCGAAGGGGTCGAGGCGAGGGCGGAAGGGGCCGACGATCAGCCAGCGGTCCTCCTCGCGGCGCAGCCGGGGAACGATGCCCGCCCGCACCAGCGAGGACTTGCCGCTGCCGGAGGAGCCCAGGACCATGAAGAGGCCGGGGGCGCCGCGGCCGAGCAGCCGCACCCCCTCGGCGGTCTCCTCGCCGCGGCCGAAGAAGAGCGGCGCGTGCTTCTCCTCGTACGTCCGCAGCCCCAGGTAGGGGCACTGGTTGGGGCTCCACTCGCCCGACACCCCGAGCAGGTCCAGGTCCTCGAGCGAGCGGAACAGCCGCTTGAAGCCGTCCTCGGGATCGGCGTGGAAGTTGATCCGCTGGACGCCGGTCAGGATCTGCGGGATGAGCTTCGGATCGAGCTCCTCGATCTCGAGCGCGATGAGGTGCTTGCGCTCCATGCGGCTCAAGGCGAGCTCGGCGAAGCACCAGTGCGACTTGAGGTACTGGTTGCTCAGCAGCGCCACCACCGCCCGGCAGGCCCGCACCTTGCGGTAGAGGGTCTGCTCCCAGCTCCGGCCTCCGACGATGCCCTTCTCGGGATCGAGGTCGAGGAAGACCGACTTGTGCCCTTCCTGCTCCTCGAGGCGGGCGACGATCTGCTGGGCGACCCGGTTGTCCTTCTCCGCCGCCTTGTGGCTGATGAAGAGCGTGCTCATCGCGGCCCCGGCCGGCCCGGCCGGCCCAGCCGGCGGGCCAGCTCCTCGGTGGCGAGGGTCGCGCCCTCCAGCCGCCAGGCGCCCTGCTCCGGTTGCTCCGGCTCCGCCGGCTCGGGCGGCTCGAGTGGCTCGAGCAGGGGCGCCTCCACCGCGCCCCGCACGAGGACCGCCGCGCAGCCCAGGAAGTGCTCGCGCAAGAGGTCGTCGAGGACCGCGGCGCCGCGGCGGGGCTTGACCGCGACGGTCGCCTCGGTGCCCACCGAGACCGCGCGAAAGACGGGGAGCGCGGCGGCCTCCGCGAGGCCGTCGGGGGTCGCGACCCCGGTCTCTAGATCGAGCCAACCGACCCGGAGCCCGGCGTCCCGCGCGGCCTCGAGCAGCGGCGCGAAGGCGGCGGGGCCGCGCTCGACGCGGAACAGGCTGGGCCGCTTCAGCGCCTCTCCCCCGCCTGCGTCGCCTCCGGCGGCTCGGTCGGCTCGGCCTGCTCCGGATAGAGCAGCGCCGCCCGGCGCTCGCGCCGGAAGGCCTCCTCGTCGGCGGCCCAGCTCGCGATCCAGGCGTCGAGGCCCTCGCCGGCCTCGAGCGCCCGGCGCAGGTCGTCGCAGCCGGCGAGCAGGTCGATCGCCGGCCGGTCGGCGACGAACTCGTAGGGCGCCTCGCGCCAGGCGAAGCTCTCCGGCGCGACCTCGCGCAGCGCCGCCAGGATCTCCACCCCGCAGCGGTAGGGGCGGGCGGCCGCCGGATCGGTGACCGCCCAGCGCACGCCGCCGCAGAGCTCGCCGCCGTGCTTGCCGGCCACCGGCCGGAAGCAGGCCGGAGCGAAGGCCACCCCGGCGAGCGCCGCGTCGCTCAGGCGCTCGGCCAGCCGCCGCGCGTCGACTCCGGGGCCGCCGACGAGCTGGAACGGCTCGGTCGTGCCGCGGCCTTCGGAGAACTCGGTGGCCTCGACGAGGCAGGCGCCGGGGTAGACCCGGGCGGTGTCCGGCGTCGGCACGTTGGGCGACGGCGGCACCCAGGCCCGGCCCAGCTCCTCCCAGGTCGCGCCCCGGGTCCAGCCGCTCATCGCCACGACCCGCGGCGTCTCGCTCCAGCCGCGGCGGCGCGCCTCGAGCAGCACCAGCTCGCCGAGGGTCAGCCCGTGGCGCACCGGCAGCTCGAAGGCGCCGACGAACGACTCGAACCCCGGCCGCCGGAGGTTCCCCTCCACGAGCTCGCCGCCGAGGGGATTCGGGCGGTCGAGCACCCAGACCTCGCAGCCCGCGGCGAGCGCCGCCTCACAGGCCCAGGCCGCGGTGGCGGCGTAGGTGTAGTAGCGCGAGCCGACGTCCTGGAGGTCCACGAGCAGCAGGTCGAGGCCGGAGAAGGCCTCCGGGCTCGGCTCGAGCGACGCCTCCGAGTCGCCGTAGAGCGAGGCGAGCGGCGCGCCGGTCCAGGGGTCGCGGCCGTCGCCGACGCCGACCATGTCCTGCTCGGCGCCGTAGAAGCCGTGCTCGGGGCCGAACAGGGCAGCCGGCACCGGCGCCCCGGCGGCGACGAGCGCCAGGTGGATCGGCTCCAGCCGCGACGAGACCGCGGCCTGGTGGGCGAGCACGCCGTAGCGGCGCCCGGCGAGGGCCCCGGCGTCCTCGAGCACCCGGTCGAGGCCGGTGCGGAAATCCCGCTCGGTCCGCGAGTCCCGGGCGCCGCGACTCGCGCGGGCCGCCGCCCTCATCCGCCGCGCCGCCAGTCGCCGCTCCGCCCGCCGCTCTTGGCCTCCAGCCGCAGACCCTCGATGACCGCTCCGCGGTCGAGCGCCTTGACCATGTCGTAGAGGCAGAGCGCGGCGGCGGCGCAGGCGGTCAGGGCCTCCATCTCCGCCCCGGTGCGGGCGGTGACGACGACCCGGCTGCGGATCGCGACGCCGTCGCCCTCCGGCGCCAGCTCCACCTCGACGTCGTCGAGCGGCAGGGGATGGGCGAGGGGCACGAGCTCGGAGGTGCGCTTGGCCCCCTGGATGCCGGCGAGGCGGGCGACCGCGAAGGCGTCCCCCTTCGGCAGCTCGGCGAGCCGCGCCACCGTCTCCGGCGCCAGCCGCACGCGGCAGGACGCCTCGGCCACGCGGCGCGTGACCGCCTTCTCCGACACGTCCACCATGCGGGCGCGGCCGCCCGCGTCGAGGTGGCTGAAGGGGCTCTTCGGAGTCATCTGGGAGGGCCGGAAGGCTCGGATCGCTATGCTAGCATTTCGCCACTTTGCCCCATCCCCGCCTCGCGATCGTGATCCCCACGCTCGACGAAGAGGCGGCGCTCGGGCCCACCCTGGCGGCGGCCCGGGCGCTCGCCGACGAGGTCGTGGTGAGCGACGGCGGCAGCCGCGACGGCACCGCGGCGGCGGCGCGGCGGCTGGGCGCCGCCGTGGTGACCGGGCCCCCGGGCCGCGGCCGCCAGCTCAATCGGGGCGCCGCCGCGACGACGGCGGAGATCCTCGTCTTTCTCCACGCCGACACCCTGCTGGGCGCGGGGGCGCCGGCTGCGATCCGGGCGGCGCTCGCCGGCGGCGCGGCGGGGGGCGGCTTCCGCGTGCGCTTCGACAGCGAGCGGCCGCTGCTGCGCCTCGGGGCGCGGCTGATCAACCTGCGCACGCGGCTGACCCGCGCGCCGCTCGGCGACCAGGCGCAGTTCACCACCCGGGCCACCTTCGACGAGCTCGGCGGCTTCCGCGAGTGGCCGATCCTCGAAGACCTCGACTTCGTCCGCCGCTTGAAGCGCCGGGGCCGGATCGCGCTGCTCTCGCCGCCGGTGACCACCTCGGCGCGGCGCTTCGTCCGCCGCGGCATCCTCCGCACCATCGCCACCAACTGGTGGATCTGGCTGCTCTACTTCCTGGGCGTCTCCCCCCATCGGCTGGCGCGGCTCTACTACCCGCCGGGGCCGGCCCGGGGCGCCAACAGGTAACCGATCGGTTACTCTTTATCGTCCCTCCACCCGCTGCAGGACCTGCACGGTGAAGCCGTCGTTCTCGGCGGTCGTCGGGACGCGCCAGCGGCCGGGGCCGAAGAGGCCGGCCGCCTGCGCCGGTGGCAGCGCGCCCTCCAACGGCGCGAGCGCGAAGACGCCGCGGGCCGCCGGCTCGGACAGGAAGCGGTCCACGACCTCCTCGTTCTCCTCCGGCTCGAGCGAGCAGCTCGAGGCGACGAGCAGGCCGCCGGGGCGGACCAGCGGCGCCAGGCCGGCCAGCAGCGCCAGCGCCTGCTCCGCGAGGCGGCCGATCTCGCCCGCGCTCAGCCGCCACTTGAGCTCCGGGTGCTGGCGCAGGGTGCCGGTGCCGGTGCAGGGCAGGTCGAGGACGACCCGGTCGAAGGCCGGCGCGAAGGCGGGACGGGCCGCATCCGAGATCGCCACCGGCAGCTCCCGCTCGAGGCGGGCGAGGTTGGCCCGCAGCCGCCCGAGGCGCTCGACGTCGAGGTCGGCCGCGACGACCCGCGCCCGGGGCTCGAAGGCGACGAGGGCGAAGCTCTTGCCGCCGGGCGCGGCGGCGGCGTCGAGGACCCGCTCGCCGGCGCGCGGCGGGGGGATCAGCGCCGCCGCCTGGCTCGCCGGATCCTGGACGTAGAAGTCGCCGCGCGCGAACGCGGGGCCGCGCAGCGGCTCGCCGGCCACGACCAGCAGACCGGTGGGCGCCAGCTCGGACGGCCGCGTCTCGACCCCCTCACCCGCCAGCCGCTCGGCCAGCACCTCGCGCCCGCCCCGATCCGCGAAGGCGAGGAGGCCGAGCGGCCGCGGCCCGTTGTCCGCCGCGAGCAGCGCCCGCGTCGCCTGCCGCCCGAAGCGAGCGAGCCAGCGGCGGACGAGGAACTCCGGGTGGCTGGTCTCGCAGGCGAGCCGCGCCGCCTCGTCGTCGCCGGCGGGCGGCCAGGCCGCGGGGTCGCGGCGCTCGGCGATCTTGCGCAGCACCCCGTTGGCGAACCCCGCCCCTCGCCGGCCCGTCCGCCGGCGGGCCTCCTCGACCGCTTCGCTCACCGCGGCGTAGTCGGGCACCCGCGGATCGAACAGCAGCTCGTAGGCGGCGATCCGCAGCGGCGCCAGCAGCCGCCGGTCGATTCGCCCGAGCGGCCGGCCGCTGGCCGCCGCGACGACCCCGTCGAGCCGCGCGAGCCAGCGCAGGGCGCCGAGGACGAGGTCGCGAAGCCGCGCCCGGTCGCGCTCGGCGAGCCCCGCGAGCTCCGGTGCCAGGAGCCGCTCCAGCGGGGCGCGGGAGGCGAGCGCCCGCTCGACGAGCCGGCCGGCGGCGGCGCGCACCTTCCCCATGGGGTCAGGCCATCCGCTCGCCGGGCTCGAGCCGCTCGCCGTTCGCGAAGTCGCGGGCCGGCAGCGGCCGGCGGCCGGGCCGCTGCAGGGTCGCGATTCCGAGAACGGTGCCCTCGGCGCAGGCGACCGCCAGGAACCGCCCGCGCAGGCCGAGGACCGATCCCGGCGCCGCCTCCCCTTCCGGCGGCGGACCGCCCTCGGGCGCGGCGGCGAGCGGCCGCGCCTCCACGAGCTTGAGCGGCTCGCCGCGCAGCTCGGCGGTCAGCCCCGGCCAGGGGGTGTAGGCGCGCAGCCGGTCGGCGATCCGCCGCGCCGCCTCGCTCCAGTCCACCCGCCCGTCCCGCTTCGTCAAGCGCGGCGCGTAGGTGACGAGCTCGGGGTCCTGCGGGCGGGGCTCGAGCCCCCCCTCGGCCAGCCGCCTCAGGGTCTCGACCACCAGGGCCGCGCCCTGCGCCGCGAGCCGCGGCGCCAGCTCCCCCGCGGTCTCCCGGCGGCCGATCGCGGTCTCCTCCTGGAGCAGGATCGGACCGCTGTCGAGGCCCCGCTCCATCTGCATCGTGGTCACCCCGGTGACCCGCTCGCCGGCGGCGATCGCGGCCTGGATCGGCGCCGCCCCGCGATAGCGCGGCAGCAGCGACGCGTGCAAGTTGATGCAGCCGTGGCGCGGCAGCGCCAGCAGCTCGGGCGGGAAGATCTGGCCGTAGGCGACGACCACCGCCACCGCGGGCGCCAGCTCCGCGAGCCCGGCGAGGAAGCCGGGGTCGCCGACCCGCTCGGGCTGCGCGACCTCGAGACCGAGCGCCTTCGCCCGCCGCGCGACCGGCGGGTCCTGGACCCGGCGGCCGCGGCCCAGCGGACGCGCCGGTCGGGTCACCACCCGCGCCGGCGCCAGCCCCGCCTCGACCAGGGCCGCAAGCGTCGGCACCGCGAAGTCCGGGGTGCCGAAGAAGACGACGGGGTCGGGTCGCGCCATCGGCCGGCGCCGCCCGTCAGACCGTCTCCCCGCGGGCGCGGTCGATCTCCTCGAAGTAGTCCGGCTTGACCAGGACCTCGCGCGGCCGGCTGCCCTGCGGCGGGCCGAGCAGTCCCTCGCGCTCCATGATGTCGATCAGGCGCGCCGCCCGGGAGAAGCCGACGCGCAGCCGTCGCTGCAGGAAGCTGGCCGAGGCCTGGCCCTCCGAGACCACGAGACGGGCCGCCTCGTCGAACAGATCGTCGTCCGAGCCGGCGACGGCGCCCGCGGCGCGCTCCTCCTCCGGCGCCGCCAGCACCGCCGGGTCGAGCTCCGGCCGTCCGCGCTTCTTGAGCCAGCGCACGAGGGCGGCGGTCTCCTGCTCGGAGACCAGCGCGCCGTGGAGCCGCAGCACCCGCGAGGTGCCGGCGGGCATGAACAGCATGTCGCCCTTGCCGAGCAGTTTCTCCGACCCCACCTGGTCGAGGATCGTGCGCGAGTCGTGCCGGGTGGCGGTGGCGTAGGAGATGCGGCAGGGGAAGTTGGCCTTGATCGTCCCGGTCAGGACGTCCACCGACGGCCGCTGGGTGGCGACGATCAGGTGCAGCCCCACCGCCCGCGCCATCTGCGCCAGGCGCGCGATCGAGGCCTCGACCTCGGCGGTCGAGATCAGCATGAGGTCGGCCAGCTCGTCGATCACCACCACGTAGTAGGGCAGCGGCTTCAAGTCCTCCGGCGCCGTCGTCTCGCCGTCCGAGAGCGCGAGGCGCTGCTGCACCTGCGGATCGCGGATCGCGCGGTTGTAGTAGTCGATCGAGCGCACGTGCACCTCTGCGAGCAGCCGGTAGCGCCGCTCCATCTCGCCCACCGCCCAGCGCAGCGCGTTCGCCGCCTTCTTGGGCTCGACGACGACTTCGGCCTTCAAGTGCGGGATGTCGGCGTAGACCCCGAGCTCGATCCGCTTCGGGTCGATGAAGATGAACTGCACCTGCTCGCGCGAGGCCTTGTAGACGATCGAGGTGATCATGCTCTGCAGCCCGACGCTCTTGCCGGAGCCGGTGGCGCCGGCGACGAGCAGGTGCGGCATGGTCGCCAGGTCGGCGTAGTAGGGGGCGCCGTGGATGTCGGTGCCGAGCGCCATGGTCAGCGGCGAGGGGGCCTTCTGGAAGGTGTCGCGGGCGAGGAGCTGCCCGAGGTGGATGAGCGCCCGCTTCTTGTTCGGCACCTCGACGCCGAGGGTCGAGCGCCCCGGGATCCGGTCGATGCGCACCGACTCGGCCTTGAGCGCCAGCGCCAGGTCGTCCTGCAGGTTGACGATCTGGCTCACCTTCACCCCGGGCGCCGGCTGGAACTCGAACACCGTGATCACCGGACCGGGGCTGATCCCCTCGACGGTCCCCTCGACCCCGAACTCCGCGCAGCGCTCGCGGATCACCTCTCCCAGGCGCACCAGCTCGTTCTCCTGGATGCTCGTCTCGATCGGATCCAGATTCAGCAGGTTGAGCGGCGGCAGCTCCGCCGGGCCGGCCTCCGGCTCCGGGAAGGGGATTTGCTGCTGGGGCCGGGGGGCCGGGGCCGGCGCCGCCGTCGCGGCCGCGGCGGGCGTGGCCGGGGCGCCGGCCACCCGCCGCACCGAGAAGCGGCCCTCGCCGGGCTTCTCCGTCACCCGCAGCGGCAGGTCTTCCGGCTCCGCCGCCGTCACCGCCGCGCTCGCGGCCGCCGCCCGCTCGAGGTGCTTGGCGACGACCCGCTGGCGGGATCTGTCCTTGCGGCGGCGCTCGCGCCAGCGCGACCAGGCGTAGGCGACCCGGTCGAAGCGCCCGCGCAGGCCGGCCCGCCAGCGCCCCAGCAGCTCGCCCAGGGTGGACTGGACGAGGAGCGTCGAGCCGATGACAACGAGACCGAGGAGCACGAAGAGCGCGCCGGTGAAGCCGAGCGCGCGCTCGAGCGTCGCGGCCAGGAACTCGCCGAGGGCGCCGCCGGCCGGGACCGGCGTGCCGCGCCAGGGGACCCGCCCCAGCGAGTGCTGCAGGAGGCCCGGCAGCGACGCCACCAGCAGCACCGCGCCGATGCCCCGGCCGACCACCCGAGGCCAGACGTTGCGGCGCAGGCGGCGCCATCCGGCGAGGAGCACCAGCACCGGCACGAGCAGCGCCGTGAGGCCCAGGAAGCCGTAGGCGGCGGCCGCGATCTGGGCCCCCACCGGCCCGATCGGGTTGGAGACCTCCGCCGCGTCGGTCGTCTGGCGGAGGAAGCTGGGGTCCTCCGGATGGTAGAAGGCGAGGCTCGCCGCCAGCAGCAGGCCGACGACGAGGAGCACGATGCCGACGAGCTCGGCGCCCTTCTCCGGCGACAGTCGCGCCCCGCCTTTTTCGGTCCGGGTCTTCGTGGCCGATCTCGCCAGCGTGGAAACCTCACTCGCCCTCGGGGCCGCGGCGACGCGGCCGCCGCGGCGCCCACTCGACTCTAGCACCGAGCCCCGGCCGCCTCCAGCGGCCGCCGGCCCCCGCGCCCCGCCGCCGAGCGATCAGACCAGACCCGCTTCGCGCGCCGCCCGGTGGAGGGCGACGAAGTCGCCCAGCGCCAGCGCCTCGGCCCGCGTCCGCGGCCCCAGGCCGAGGCCGGCGAGGAGCCGGTCGGCGGCCTCCCGGCCCCAGCCGGCGGCGAGGGCGTTGCGCAGCGTCTTGCGCCGCTGGGCGAACGCCAGCCGCACGGTGGCGTCGAAGGCCTCCATCTCGGCCGTCGGCAGCGGCGGCGGCCGCCGCACCAGCCCGACGAAGGCGCCGTCGACGGCGGGGGGCGGCCGGAAGCTCGCGCGCCGCACCCGGGCAAGGATCCGCGCCTCGGCGCGGGCGGCGACGGCGACGCTGAGCGAGCCGTAGTCGGGAGCGCCGGGAGGCGCGACGAGCCGCCGCGCGACCTCGAGCTGCACCAGGAAGCCCGCCCGCTCCACCCGCGGGGCGCGGCGCAGGAGGCGCTCGATCAGGGCCGTCGCCACGTTGTAGGCGAGGTTGCCGGCGACCCGGGCGTCCGGCGGCAGGCACTCCCAGGCGAGGTCGAGAGCGTCCACGACCGCGATCGAGAGCGCGCCGTCGAGCCGTCTCGCGGCGAGGGCGAACGCCCACTCGCGATCGATCTCGCAGGCGACGACCCGGGCGCGGGCCGCGAGCAGCTCCCCGGTCAGCACCCCGCCGCCGGGGCCGATCTCCACGACCAGCCGGCCGGCCGGCTCCAGGAAGCGCACGAGCGGCCGGCAGAGCGCGGCGTCGCGCAGGTGGTGCTGGCCGAAGCGCTTTTTGAAAGTCGGAGAGCTCAACCGGGGCCTCGCGTGGTCCGCACGGCGCGATGGGTCCGAATGCCGCGATGTTACTGCGCCCCGCCTGTGGACTTCTTCCTTTTTCCCCGCCCCGCCGGTCTGCTATCGTCTGGACGGTCCTCCGCCGCGGCGGCCGCTCGCGAACCTCGACGTGATGATCCGGTACAACTGCCTGGAGCCCCGCGATCTCGAGAAGTTCCTCGAGCGGCGCCGCGCCAATCCGGCGTTCGCGCTCGACATGAGCTTGGCCGAGAACCTGAGCGCCATCCTGCGCAAGGCCAACGAGTTCGTGCCCTCCGAGGCGGGCTCGATCCTGCTCGACAATCCCAACGAGAAGCACGACCGCCGGGTCGAGAACTCGCTCACCTTCATCGCCACCTTCGGCGAGTCCTCGGAGGAGCTGCTGGGGCGCAAGATCCCCGCCGACAAGGGGATCGCCGGGCACGTCTACCGCAGCGGCGAGTCCTACGGCGCCACCAAGGTCGAGGAGGACGAGCTCTTCTACCCCGCCTTCGACGCGCTCAACAACTACAAGACGCAGTCGCTGGTGGCGATCCCGATCCGCATCGAGCACGAGGTCTGCGGCGTCCTCGAGCTGATCAACCGGCAGCAGTCCGAGTCGTTCACCCAGCAGGACCTGAACCTGCTGGAGATCTTCGCCGGCTACATCTCGATCTCGATCCAGAACGTCCTCGACGGCAGGCAGGCCCAGGAGATCGCCAAGCGCGACAACCTGACCGGCCTGTTCAACGACCGCTTCCTTCACATCACCCTGTCGCGGGCGATCGAGAGCTGCCGCGAGAGCGACGACGACCTCGTCCTGCTCTTCATCGACCTCGACTTCTTCAAGCGGGTCAACGACACCCACGGGCACCTGGCGGGGAGCCAGGTCCTGCAGGAGGTCGGCCACCTGCTGCGCCAGGAGGCGGCCTTCCCCGGCGCCATCGCCGCCCGCTACGGCGGCGACGAGTTCGTGGTGGCGCTGCCGCGGCTGAACCTCGAGCGGGGGGTGGACGTCGCCGAGTCGATCCGGCGGCGGATCGTGCTCAACACCTTCCTGACCAAGCCCGGCGAGATCCAGCACGAGCCGCTCTGCCTCAACGGCATCACCTGCTCGGTCGGGGTCGCCGCCCTCAAGCGCCACCTCGGCGAGGAGCTGTCGATCGAGCGCTGCAAGAGCACCCTTTTGCGGCTCGCCGACGCCGCCATGTACGTCGCCAAGGAGACGGGCCGCAACCGCACCGCCACCGCCGGCGAGCCCGTCCGCCGCCGCAACGCCGCCGCCACCGAGCTCGATTGACCGCCCGACCGGGGCGGTGCTAGCATCGGCCCGGTCTTTCGAGGCAGGGGTCGCTCGCCCGCCCAGGCGCCACCCGCGGCGGGTTTCGAGGTGACTCCAGAGCCCCGCGACAGACGGTGTTCGGATGACGACGACGCAGCAACAACGGGAGCGGATCGCGCCTTCCCGGGTCCACGAGGCGCTGTCGCGCCACATGCTGGCGGACGGCATGCGGGTCGTGCTCGACCTCGAAAAGAGCCACGGCGCCTGGGTCTACGACGCCCGCACCGGGCGCGAGCTGCTCGACCTGTTCACCTGCTATTCGACCTGTCCGCTGGGCTACAACCACCCCAAGCTGGTGGTGCCGGAGTTCCGCCAGCGGATCCTGCCGGCGGCGCTCAACAAGCC